>NZ_JAXEGN010000192.1:0-4399 GCF_034103065.1 Bullifex sp.
TCTCTACTTGATAAACCAAGCTTATCTTTAAGAAGAGAGGTTAAAAAGGTCTTTTTCCCATAGCCATCTAAATCTAAGGCAACATATTTTACTACATCGCGTCCAAGAGCATAGGCACTACCTTCATCACCAATAATGTGACCCCATCCTCCTGTACGTTCAATATTTCCGTTTTTATCCTTACCAAAGCAAATAGAGCCAGTTCCAGCTATTACAGCAAGTCCCTCACCTCCATTGTGTGCCCCCTCCAAAGCAATAATATGATCACCTACAAGATCAAAAGGAATAGAAGCAGAAGAAAATTTTTCTTCACAAATATTCCTCATAATACTATTACTAACTCCAGCAGCACCAATAGTAAGGTATAAGCATCTTCCATACTCATTAAGTACCTTTATTACATCATCAAGCAAACAAGCAAAGCCATCTGAACCAATACTATTAATATTAAATGCACCAAGCTGTCTTTTTTCAACAACACTTGAATCAAGATTTGATATTAAAATAGTTGTTTTAGTGCCACCACCATCAATTCCTGCGATAAAGTCCATAATTAATAATCCTTAATTAAAGAAATAATCAAAGGCTCTTTTTACACCTTGATCCCAAAAGATCCAGTTATGTTCTCCACTCCAATGTTCAAATTTTACTTTGAAGCCCTTTTCCTTAAGAGCTTTCTCCATCTTTTCACTATGGATTATTCGTGGGTCTTCCTCTCCACATGAGAGAAAAATAGAAGGTAAATCAGCTACTTTATCTAAAAGCTTAAATAAATTGCTCTCATCTGGAATAATACTTCCAAAGATTGCATTATATTCTTTCTTCCTGCCATCACTACTGTTAAACACAGTTGTTTCAATATCAGCAACAGCTGAAAATGCAGCACAGCCTTGATATTTCTCTGGAGAAGTTAAAGCACATTTCAAAGCACCATATCCACCCATTGATAGCCCCATTACATATCTGTTTTCACGTTTTTCGGAAAATCCAAAGAAATTTTGACAAATTGTATGGAGCTCATCATTTATAAATTTAAAATAATCAAGACCATAAATCATATCTGCATAAAAACTTCTTTGAACCTCAGGAATTACTAAAGCAACGTCTTTTTCTCTGGCATATCGCTCAACAGAAGTATAACGAGACCATCCAGAACAGTTATCTGCTAGACCGTGCAAAAGGTAAACAACCTTTGTATTATCAAGTTTTTTTTGCTCTGGAAGTACTACGGTCATTGAAGTATTCATATCCATAACTTCAGATCTAAAATCTACACGTAAATGAGCCATAAATACTCCTTATTTAGCTCCTAAAGTACAAGTTGCAAAGTGTCCTGGAGCAATTTCCTTTAATACAGGATCCTGCTTACACTTCTCGCTAGCATAAGGACAGCGCTTAGCAAATCTACAACCAGGTTCAGGATTTATTGGTGATGATACTTCACCCTTTAGGGTGACCTTCTCTCTATTTCTTCTTGATAAATCGATAGTAGGGATTGCATTTAATAAAGCCCTTGTATATGGATGAACTGGATTTCTAAAGAGCTCATCAGAAGTTGCAAGCTCAATTACCTGTCCCATATACATAACCATTATCTCATCACTAATATGCTTAACTACTGCAAGATCGTGAGTAATAAACATATAACTTAATCCCTTGTCATCTTGTAAATCCATAAGAAGATTAAGGATCTGAGCTTGAATGGAAACATCAAGAGCAGAAACAGGCTCATCACAAACTAAGAACTTAGGCTCCAAAATCATTGCACGAGCTAAGCCTACTCTCTGTCTTAGACCACCATCTAATTCATGTGGATATAGGTTAGCATGGTTTGAAGGAAGACCACAAAGCTCCATTATTCTATCAGCCTTTTCTCTCTTTTCAGCCTTAGACAGCTTTTCACCTGTACCTACAATATCAAGTGGTTCCATTATTAAGGCTCTAACACTCATTCTAGGGTCAAGGGAGGAGTATGGATCTTGGAAGATCATCTGCATATTTCTTTGAACCTTATGCATCTCCTTCTTTTTATACTCTAGAATATTCTCTCCATTATATAAAACCTTACCAGATGTTGCTTCATGGAGACGTAAAATAGTCCTACCTAATGTTGACTTTCCACAGCCTGACTCACCTACAACACCTAAGGTTTTACCTTCTTCTATCTTAAAGTTTACATCCTCAACAGCATGTAAAAGGCCTCTTGGAGTTTTAAAATATTTTTTCACATTTATAGCTTCAACTAAAGGTGTACTCATCAAACGCCCTCCTTACTATACATATGGCAGAGTATTCCATGACCATTATCCATAACCATTGGAGGTGGAGTTGTCCTACATTTTTCACTTGCATTTGGACAACGCTCAGCAAAACAGCACCCCTTAACCTTAATTCTAGGATCTCCCATACGGCCCTTAATAGGATGCAAACGAGGAGCAGTTGAGGTTAAATCTGGAATACAATTTATTAAGCCCTTTGTATATGGATGGTTATTACCATTTCCAAAGATGTCTTCTACACTACCAAGCTCGACAACTCTTCCACCATAGACAACTGCAACAGAGTCACAGAATTCAGCAACAACGCCTAAATCATGGGTAATTAAAATTACTGCTGAGTTAAATTTTTCCTTTAAATCTTTCATTAACTCAAGAATTTGAGCTTGAATGGTTACATCTAAAGCTGTAGTAGGCTCATCGGCAAGTAATAGTTCAGGCTCTGCAATTAAAGCCATGGCAATTACAATTCTTTGCTTCATACCACCTGAGAATTGGTGAGGATACTCAACCTTTCTTTCAGCAGGAATACCAACAAGTCTGAAAATCTCATCAACCTTATGATTTTTCTCTTCCTTACTAAGATTTGGAAAGTGGAGATTCAATACTTCTAATACTTGATCACCTACACTCTTAACAGGATTTAAGCTTGTCATAGGGTCCTGGAAGATCATAGAAATCTTTCTTCCTCTAAGACCAAGCATATAACTTTCAGGCTTATCAAGAAGTTCTTCTCCCTCATAGGAGATTGAACCTGAGGTAATTTTTCCAATTTTTTTAGGAAGGAGACGTAAAATCGATAGAGCAAGAGTTGTTTTTCCTGCACCGGTTTCACCAACAAGTCCTATCTTTTCACCTCTCTTTACCTTTAAAGAAAAGTCATTGAGTGCATATACAATAGCATCATCAGTGATATACTCTACATTTAAATTATCAATTTGAAGTAGATCTTCGTTCATCTTTTTATCCTTTATCAGTTCTTACTCTTTGGATCGAAGGCATCTCTTAAACCATCACCAATGAAGTTTACAGCCATTACAGTAAACATAATGCAAAGACCAGGAATTAATCCCAAATATGGATAGTATCTGATGTTTATCTTATTTTCACTAATGATAGTTCCCCATTCAGGTGTTGGAGATGCAACACCAAGACCAAGGTAACCCATAGAAGAGATACTTAAAATAACAGCACCAAGCGTAAGAGTTGCAGCAACAACTATTGGTCCAATACCATTTGGAAGGATGTGCTTTAAAATAATTCTCATAGATGAAGAACCATAGCACTTAGCTGCTTCTACATACTCCATATTTCTAAGTGTTAATACAGAGGATCTTACAGTTCTTGCAAAACGAGGTATTTGTGCAATAGCAAGTGCAATAACAAGGTTAAATACACCATTGCCTAATGCAGTAATAATTGCCATAGCAAGAAGTGCTGGAGGAACAGCCATTAAAGCATCTACAATACGCATTAATATTGTATCAACCTTTCCACCTATGAATCCTGCAATACCTCCAATAATTGCACCAAAAATAAATGCAATTACTATAATTGCTATACCACACAATAGTGATATTCTACCTCCATATAATACTCTAGCTAGCATATCACGTCCAAGTTCATCAGTACCGAAGATGTGTTGAGCACTTGGACCTTGTAGCTTTTGTCTTACATTTTGTTCAATTACTTTTTCATATGGGATAAAAAGAGGAGCAAGCAATGTAATAATTATTATTGCTGAGAGCATGAATACTCCGAGCATAGCAAGCTTATTCTTTTTAAATCTGTAGCCGATTAATTCCCATGAGCTATATTCTGATAGTGGCTTTTTATTCTTTTTCTTAAGCATAATATTTTCCTATGATGCAAAATCAATACGTGGATCTACAAGAGCACAAATCAAGTCAACAATTAAATTGATAATTCCTACTATGATTGTAACAAAGATAATTACTCCCATTACTACAGGTACATCACGGCTCTTTACAGCGTTAACAAGCATTACTCCAATTCCAGGAATTGCGAAGATATTTTCTGTTACGATTGCACCTCCGATACCGCCTGCAAAACTAATACCTATTTGAGTAATAACAGGAATCAAGCTATTTCTAATTGCATGG
>NZ_JAXEGN010000193.1:0-8804 GCF_034103065.1 Bullifex sp.
TGCCGAAAATGATAGTGATTCAAGATTAATGAAAAACCACTATGGTGGATATAATCCTTCTTTTAATGTTCAAACAGCAGTAGATAGTGAAAGTCACATGATAGAAAATGTGGAAGTAACAAACCATTGTACAGACCATGGGTTAATAGAGCAAACAGCTCTTGGATGTGGTAAAAAAGATGGAGAAATAGTAGAAATCGTTGCAGATAATGGTTATGAACAACCTGACGATATGGCAGCATGTTTAGAAAATGGAATAAAGCCAAATGTATTTCTTTCAAAAGTTGAAAATGAAGAAGGCTATAAAGTACACAAGAAGGAAATAGAATTAAGCTTTGACTATGAAGAAAAAGAAATAAGTGAAGAAGAAAAAGCTTCTACTAAAAGCGAAGATATAAAGAAATGCTTACATGCTGGAGTTGTTCCAAATTGTTATAAAAACTGTCTTGAAGTTGAAAAAGATGAAGAAGGAAATGCAAAAGTAAAGACTTCAAAAATCTTTGATGTTAGTAAAGAAGATCCAATGGGGATTGATAATTTAACAGATGAGGAAAAGATAGATTTAGCAATTACAGGTTATTTTGTTAGAGATATAAAAGCCGATAGAGTATATTGTCCAGCTGGTAGAATACTAAGACGCAAATCAGTAAAAGCTAAAGGTAGTATAAGGTATGCAAATAAACTTGCATGTTCTAAATGCCCTTTTAAAGAACAGTGCTTTAAAGAGTCTAAGACAACTAGATGGAAAGAAATAGATTTTACTAAAGAAAGTAGAATAAAGAAGGCAAACTTTAGAACTGATGGAAAAGATGAAGAAATAGCTGAGATTCCAAAAGCTGTGATAACCAAAAAACAAGTTGGAGTTGAAAAGAAAGTAGTTTTTAGGTTTAAACCAGATAGAGATAAATTAGATAACCGCAAATGTCTTTCTGAACATCCATTTGGAACTATAAAAAGATATATGAATGGTGACCATTTTCTATTAAAAGGCAAAATAAAAGTAAAAGCAGAGATATGTCTTACTGCTCTTGGTTATAACTTTAAAAGATTAATTTCGATATTTTCAACAAAAACTCTAATGACCGCATTAGGTAAATAATGGGGAAATAGTGGTAAAACCACAAGTTTTTGTAAATAATACTTTTTAGGCTTGAATATAAGGCCTCTTTTTTTTACCCCAATAAAATATATATTTGTAAAAAGGTGCTCTCAAAAGCCCTCTATGATGCTCTGGTGAGCAATTATAACACTAAAAATTGGTTATAAAATGGACTTTTAGGACGGTCTGGGGGGGGTATTAGGTGTAGTTATTAGGTATATCTACTATTTTCCAAGGTCCAGTTATTGTAAATGGAGGGATTGCATGAGTGGATTCAAAAAGAAAATAATAATATCCATTGTATTTTTTGTTTTCTTATTATTTTCAATATCTGCTAAAACATATTATATAAATTGGAATGTTGGTGAATATTTCAATAATTCAAACTATGTAAGATATAAGATTAATGATAGTAATTGGAATTATATAGAAAATAAGAGCGAAAATCTCTCTTCTATTGTTTACAAAAAGAATAACACAATTTACTTTGAAATATCCGATGATAATGAAAATTGGAATGAAAGTATTGAAGCAAGTTTAATCGTTATCGATAATGATAATAAAGACAACTATTACGTTTCGTGGGAATGGAATCCTGTTCCAGCTGCAAAATCTGTGAGATATAGTATCGATGGAGGGGATTGGCAACATATTGGAACAAGTACAAGCAATTATAAAGAGGGTGTAGTATTAGATACATTAAAAGTCTTTGCTATTCAGTCTTCAAGTGATTCTATCAGTTGGTTTGATAAAGTTGAAAATGGTATAATTGTTGCATTTGAAAAAGAAATCATTAATCCAAGAAAAACACAAATTTCTGTCATGGGTTCCGCTGTATATGAAAATGTGTATATGGTGGAAACAAAGAGTATTATTAGTTCACCTCTTGGATATGGAGTTAGGTTATCATTCTTTTTACCAGTAAAAAAGGCTAATGGCTTTTCTTTTGATAACAATATTTCAAAATATAATTTAGGTAACCATAATTATTTACAATATGATCCTGAAATAAAATATAGATTCGGAATTTATGATGAAAAAGGTATAGCACCATATCTAATGATAGGTGGTGGTGCTAGCTTAGTATTTAGAGAAAATAAAACTTATGTATATCCAGTGATTAGTTCTGATTTGGGTTTTGATTTTTGGTTTAATAAACAAATTTCATTAACCATAAATATGCATGCTTCTGCTTCTATTCAAAGAGATAAATATTTTAATCCAGACAAATTTATTGATTCCATTAGTTTAAATACTTCTGGTTCAATAGGGCTTTCTTATGCCTTTTGCTCAAAAGGGGATAGATAATGAAAAAAATATTATTCAAAGCAATAACTATTATTGTTTTAGTATTGATAATATCTTGTAATGGGGAAAATGCTTTCCGTCAAGAAGATGCCATATGTTATGTTGGAAGTAGATACTTTGCAACAATTCAAGATGGAATAAATTATATTTCATCTTCATCCCGTGAAATTTCTTCCGATAGAACTATCACATTATTAAAAGATGTTGTTGCTGATAAAATACAAAAAAAACAAAGGACATCTATTTTAATTCCTACAAGTTTTAAAGGAAATCTTATTATTGACTTAGCAGGCTATGTCTATGAATTTGATAACAATAATAATGTAACTATATTGGGAAGTGATGAAGTAAAGATTCAGAATGGTACTTTAAAAATAAATAATTCTGAGTTAGATAAGTCTGTTTTTGTTTTAAATAATACATCTTTAGTATTATCAGACTTAATGGTTGAAGATTTAAGAGAGAACCCAAAAGCTGTCGAGGTAGGGAATAATTCAACTCTATTAATTGAGGGAAGTAATATAAATAAATCATCTATTTCAGGTGTCTTTTCATTTGGTTCTGAATCTAAAATGGATGTAAAAGGTGGAACGGTAAAGTTCTTAGATATTATTGAACCAGAAAAAGCTAATGCAAATATTAATTTATATAGTGGATTAATATATAACACTCATAAAGTTTTTGATCGGGTTACTTCTGCAATAAAAGGAACAATTGATAGGAATATTGTTCATACACCTTTGAATAAAATTGATGCAAAAAAAGCTACCTGCTTGGATGATGGAAACTTAGAATATTATATTTGTAGCGATTGTAATAGTTATTTTTTGGATAAAGAATGCACAAAGCCTACAACTAAAAGTGATGTAATAATAAATAAGTTAGGCCATAGAGATGGAATAATATATGTTCCAGTGAAAGAACCTACATGCACAGAGGACGGCTCTATTGCGCATTATATATGTAAGTATTGCAATAACATATATGGTACATCTGATGGTTCTTCAAGTATATCAAATATTAAAGTACAAAAAACAGGTCATAAACCAAAATATTATTCAGAAACAGAGTCAACTTGTTCATCTCATGGATATGAATCTTATTATCTATGTTTAAACTGTAAATTGTATTTTTCAGATGAAAAGTGTGAAAATAATATTATAGAACCAGTACAAAAGCCTTTTAATGATGTCCATAATTATGGAAATTGGATTAAAAATGAAAATGGACATGAAGGAAAATGCCTAGATTGTAATAAGAAATATGGATTAGAGCAACATAATTTTGGGGATTGGCAACTCGGCACTGATAATAAATACTATCACGTATGTTCAGTATGTGAGTATGAAGAAGTAACAGAAGGTTGTGTATGGAAGGAATCTCCAAAACATGATTCAACTTGTACAGAAGATGGTAATAAAGCTTTTTCATATTGTGAAGTACATAAAGAATTCTTTACTCCAGATCATTTAACAAAAATTGATGACGTTACTACTTTAGTTATCGAAAAAAAAGGACATGATTTATCTGTTATTAAAAAAGACGAAGATAATCACTGGTTAAAGTGTTCTCGTTGTGATTTTGAAGATGAGCATTTGCCTCATGTAATGAATATTATGATTAATAATGGAGCTAAAGGCCATAATAAAGGATGCTCATGTGGTTATAAATCCGATGAGATTGTTAATCATGAACTTTCAAATTGGCAAATTGTTGAAGGAGAAGAAAGAAAAGCTGAAAGAGTTTGTTTAGATAACTGTGGTTATACTGTTAATAATGCTGAAGGCAAATTCACAAATATCAAAAAAGAAGAGGGCTCTTGCACTACTCCATCAAATGATGAATATTGGATTTGTGAAGGAGAGGATTATAAATTCTATTTTAATTCAGATTTTAGTAAAATTCTTTTAGCTCCTCCACTAATCGAAAGTACTGGACATAAGTTTAGTGATTGGCAATATGATGAAAGTGATCATTACCGACAATGTAGCAAATGTAATCAAGAAGAAAGAATTGGGCATTCATTAAGTGTTTGGAAATATCTAGATTATTTAGTTGCCGGAAAAAAATGTGACTATTGTGATTATTCAATTGATAATGAAGAATGGTCAAATCAGCAAATATCTAATGATATAGAAGCAACTTGTTATTCTGAAGGATTAAAAAAATGTTGGAAATCTACAGATGGTAATACAACTTTATATTTTGCCTTTGATGGAAAATCTTTATTGGATGAAAAGGATGTAATAATTCCTATATTAAATCACGAAATTATTGAAGAAAAAGAAAAAGCATTTAGTTGTAATGAAGATGGCTATAAAGCTCATTATGAATGTATAAATTGTAACAAGCTTTTTTCTGATTTATTAGGAAAAGAGGAAATATCTAAAGAATCCATAATTATTCCTAAAGCTCATAAATTTGATTCCAACTCATATTATTCAGATGAGAGTGGTCATAGTAAAAAGTGCATAGTATGTTCTTATTATGATTCTAATTTAAGTGTCCATAACTTTGGATCTTGGAATATTGTAGATGGTAATGCAGAGCAGTACTGCAAAATATGTAGTTATAAAAGAAGTACTAAAGATTTAGAACCATTAGTACAAACACCTGTAGCAGCTTCTTGTACTCAAAATGGATCTACAGGATATAAGTATTATAGTAAATTTGGTCTTTATATTTCATTGGATGAAAATCCTTCTATTGTGGACTATGAGGATACTGTGATTTTGAAAACTGGTCACAATATTCCTAATGATATTTGGAAACGATCAGAAAATTACCATTGGCATGAATGCACTAATAATTGTGGAGAAATGAGAAATCATGGAAAGCATGTATTTGAGGATGAGACTGACTTAGAGGGTAAGGCTTATAAGATATGTACTGATTGTGGTTTTTCTAAATATTAATAAATGATATTAAATGGGAGGAATAATAATGAAAAAGATTCATTTGGTTGTATTTGCTATTCTTGCATTTACACTTCTTTTTACAGGTTGTCCTGGTCCAAATGACACGGAATTACCAACTGGAAAAGTTGAAGTAAAATTATCAGATGATGTAGCAAAGTTGCTGGCAGATGATGAAAAAATTGCAGTAGAAATTTATTTAGCTGCAAAAGAAGATTTAGTTGTACGTAATGTTGAGCTATCAAAAGCTCAAAGCTCATTTACTTTTAATTTAACCCCAGGTGATTATAAAGTAAAAGTTACTAAAACAAGAGGATTCCTTGTTGATGTAAATATTAGTGAATTTACTGTTGAAGTAGATAAAACCAATTCTTTAGAAGTAATAAAAAAGGAAGCTGGTATTTTAAATATTAAATTATCTGATGATAGTTTGAGTAAGTTAGAAAATGATAAATTATTGATTACTCTTAAAAAAGAATATACAACTATCAGAATCAATTATGACAAAAACAGTGAAAACATTGATTATTTCATTGAGCCTGGTGTATATTCTGTTGAAGTAAAAAGTAGTGTTGATTCACTAATTGCTAATTGTACAAATTCATCTATTACAGTAGAAAATGATAAAGTATCAGAACTTCCAATTGAATTAGTAGACGCTGGAAGAGTACAGTTTTTAGCAACATCTTTTACATTCCCAAGTATTTCTATTAAGCAAGATGATAAAGAAGTATTTGTAGTTACAACTGATGGTTCATATAATCTTCCTGTTGGAAATTATAAACTTGAAATTTGTGAAGATGAAGACGAAATGATTAAAGTTGTATCAGATAAATCAGATTTTTCTATCACTAAAGGTCAAACACAAACTATTAAATTGGATGTACAAAAGTATTCAAGTGTTCAGATTGTGGCACAAGAAGATTTAATCTCTTCATTGGGTGATCAAATTGTAAAAATAATATTTACTCCTGAAAAAGGTGAAAATATTACTTTTGATTTTAGTAAAGATTCTGAAAAAAATCTTAAGCTTAAAGAAGGTAAATATACAGTTAAGATAGAATCTCCAACAGATGGAAATGTAAAATATACCATACTTCAGTCTTCAATAAATGTAGTATATGGAGAAACTTCTTCTATAAATTTACTTTTTGAGAAATATGCAAAAGTTATTTTAAATGTAAATGATATTAGTAAGCTTGCTGATAGCAAGTTACTTCTTACAATTTCTCAGAATGATGAAAAGGTAAAAGAAATTGAAATTACTAAGGACTCTGAACTTGAGCAAATAGAGTTAAAAGTAGGAACTTACAATATTAATGTTGCTACCGAAGATGCTTATCTTGATGTTAAACTTGATAATAGTGAAATCGTGTTAGATAAAGATACTACTTTTAATATTAATGTAACTCAGCTAGGTACTGTTAAAATTACTACCACTCTTAATGGGTTATTGGGTTCTAAAACAGTTAGTTTAAAGCTTATTGATAATAACATTATTTACGATGCAATAATTTCTGAAAAGAATATGAATCCTGAATTAAAAGTACCTGTTGGAACATATATAATTGACCTTTATAACTTTGATAAAAATGAAATATCTGCTGAAGTAAATAAAACAAGTGCAGTTGTAGAATACGGAAAAACATTTGATATTACTACAACAATTTATGCTGGAAGTTTTATTGAAATAGGTATTGATAATAAAATCCCTGAGGATATTGAATGGGATATTTATAAAAAAGTAGATGAAAAAAATGCTATCACAGAATTATATGTTGATGGTATTCCTGAAGCTGCAACTGTTATTTGGTATTATACAAAAGCTACTATAAACAATGGTGAAATAAATCAATATGTAGGTCGTTCAAAAGAATGGTCTTTCTTGAACGATAAGATAGAAAATATTGAAGTAAGAGTTTACATCAATAATGTTTTAGTTGGTGCAAAAAAAGTTGATAAAAAATTATGGGGGTATGCAAAATGAAAAAAATATTAATTGTTCTATTAACTGCATTAATTTTTCTTTCAAGTTGCTCTATGAATAATGATGTGCCTACAAAAGGAGAACTAGTAATTACTGTTAATAGTTCTCTCTCAAGAAGTATAACTTCTGGCGAAAGCATCTCTGCTAAAGTTGTAAAATATAATATAAATGTTTTTAATAAGGAGTATTCTGCTCCATACATTACTGATTATATTGAGAATGGAAAAAATAATAGTAAAACTCTTCAATTAGAATCTGGCCATAACTGGGTAAGAGTTTTTGCAAAAAATGAATCAGGTGATACTATTGTTTATAAAGATAAAGAAATAGATATTAAACCAGGAAAGGTTCAAAATTTAAATTTCTCTTTTTCTGAAGAAGATATCAAGGGCTCTATTATTTTAGATTTTCAAGTACCTAATGACAAAAAATTATTTGCAAAGATCTTTAAAATCGGTGACACGAATAGTCTAAATGACATAGATGTTACTTCATCTTACAACAGTCAAAATTTTATTCAATTAGGTAGTACTGTTGCAATTCCCCAATTAGGTGGAGGTTTTTATTCTGTAAGATTATATAGTGCTGAAGACACAAATAGTTTTTTAAGTTCTATTCCTGTAAGACTTCTTGGTGATAGATCATATGTAGCAGGTACTTATGATGGTGTAAATATAGATTATAGGCCATATATTGATGTTCATTTTGATTCTTCTCAAATAGAGTCGATATCATCAATTTATTTAACAGTTGATAGCTATAGTGAAATAACAGATTGTACATTATATTATGGCGAATCTGAATCAATTGAAGGTGAAATAAATAAAGTCAATAATTCAGGGACAAACAAATCGTACAGAATTATATTTAATGGGTTTGATTCAGAGGAAAAATATAAAGAAAAAAGTATTCCAATGAAATTAACTTATACAGTTAACGATGAAAGCTATGAATATAGTTTAGGCTCTGTATATGTAAAACCTTCTGCACCATTTACTTTTAATATTTCAGAAATAGAAGCCTCTTTTGCTAAGGGGTTACCTGTTTATATTGGAGTCCAAAAAGATAATACATCATATAATTGGGTAAATTTGTTTAATTTTAGATGGTTTATTGATAATAAAGAGTATTATTTTGCTAATGCTCCTTATATTTCTATTGATACTTCAAAATTAGAAATTGGGGAACATACTTTAAAATTAGTTGCTACAAATACCAAAAATAATATTCAAAAAGAATCAACTTTAAAATTTAAACTGACAGAAGATTTAAATTTGATTAACGTTAATGTTTTTATAGATAAAGGGAAATTCAATATCAGTTCAGGCTGTGTAACACCTGTTATGGTATATCTAGTAAACCCTGATGATGAAAAATCTGCTGATTTGAAACTAGGTAGAGCTGATTATGGTATGAATGAAGGATTTGCCATCCCTGAAGGTTTTAAAAGAGATATAAATTATAAATTAAAAATAGTTCCAATTATTAATGATGA
>NZ_JAXEGN010000194.1:0-4882 GCF_034103065.1 Bullifex sp.
TGATCCTGAGATTACATATGATGATGCAAAGGCTACAAGAAGTGATGTAATAATTGCAACTGGAAGAAGTGACTATCCAAATCAAATAAATAATGTATTAGGATTCCCAGCAATCTTTAGAGGTGCACTTGATGTAAGGGCAACAAGGATAACTGAAAACATGAAAAGAAGTGCAGCATTTGCACTTGCATCTCTTGCTAGAGAAGAAGTGCCAGAAGAAGTGTTTAAAGCATATGGTGGAGAACACTTTAGCTTTGGTAGGGACTACATAGTTCCAAAGCCATTTGACTCAAGAGTTGTACCAACTGTTGCTAAGGCTGTGGCAGAAGAAGCAATGAAAGATGGTGTTGCTAGAGTAAAAATTGATGATTTGGAAGAATATAAGAATCAATTATTTCAAAGATTAAGTAATAGTCTTTGATACAACATAACTATTGAACTAAAAATGAGAGTTATTTCCATCCACAAGGAGTAATAACTCTCAACATTTGATAAATCACATTTAATAAATTTAAACTTTCTATTTAACTGTTTTGCTATATTTATTTACGAAAATTCCTTTTATGAAGATTTAAACTATTTTATTGCATAGATAGCAAGCAGATAATTATGAAATATATTTAATACGTTATATAAAGGAATAGTTTTAAAAAGCTGTTCAACTAATTGCTGCCTTACTAAATGTAGTTTTGAATCATGGCGATATGACTATATTGATACCATCAATCAACACTTCTTAAAAAAATGTCATAAAAAACTTTTTGTTGCCATAAATCCTTATATTATAGTATTATGGCGTATAATAACATTTTAGAGGGGTGTTATGGATAAAATAGCTTCTTTCCACTTGGAAAACTATAAAACAAAACCTGATATCATCTGCCAGGTTCCTGGCGTATGTACTTTAATGGGCGCATTTGCTGACTTTTGTAAAGGATATTCGATAACGGGTACTGGAACATTAGGTTTAAGAATTGCACTCTCAAGAAGAGATGATGAATGGGTTAGAATCTATAACGCAACTAGAAATGATAAAAAGCAATTTTCATACTCTCAAATGAAGTATAGAAAAGAAGATAAGTGGGCAAACTTCATTAAAGGAGCCCTTAATATCCTCTTAGAAGAAAACATAATGCCTCTTCAAGGACTTGATATCACAATAAAGGGAGCTCTTTTATTTTGTGATAACCTAACAATATCTGTAGCATTAACTGCAGGTTTATTAACAGCTTTAAATAGTGAATTTTCACTTTCCCTTGATAAAGCTACAATAATAAGACTTACTTATGCAGCAATTACTAAGTTTAGCAATCTTAATTGTCGATTTAGAGATATCATCACACTAATGTATGCTGAAGAAGGTAATGTATTTAGCTTTGATTTACAGACAATGAACTATACCCTTCGTCCTTTTACCTTTAACAGGGATGATGCATATTGTTTAGTTGTAGATCCAAATGTACCACCTCAGATCTTACGTGAAGAAATTGAAGAAAAGAGACAAGACGCTCATGATTGCTGTAAAAAACTATCAACAAGCCTTCCTAAGGAATATAAATTAAGAAATTACCCAATTAAGGATTTAAAAAGTCATATTATTGCTGGGTTATCAGAACATGAGAGAAGAACTTGTGAATATGTTATTACAGAAACTATATCAACTCAAAAAGGAATGAAGGCTTTAGAGAGTGATGATGCAGTTTCCTTTGCAAAGCAGCTTTCAAGTATTTACTTTGGAATGCGTGATGTCTTTGAAATAACTTGTCCTGAGGTTGATTGGCTTATTAAAAGAGCTGGTGAAACTGAGGGTATCTTTGGTGCATCATTAGTTAGTAATGGTGCAACAGGTTCTATCTTCTTAGTTTTAGATAAAAAAGGAGAAGAGTCATATCAGCAGGTATTAAATGAATATAAGAGGATATTTGACTTTACTCCTGAAACAAGACGATTCCTACCAGGAAGTAGCATAAAGGTAATTAAAAATTGATTATTCTACTCACAAACGATGATGGATATGAAAGTGAAGGAATTAGAACTCTTGAAAGAGTTCTAGCTTCCTATGGTCATGAGATATGGGTATGTGCACCAAGTGGAAATAGAAGTGCACAGTCGCATGCAATGAATATTATTTCTCCTGTTAAGTTAACTAAGTACAAAGATAAACACTACCATTGTAGTGGCACACCAACAGATTGTATTTTATATTCATTAAAAGCAAATGTATTTAAATCACTTCCAGACTGTATTATCTCAGGAATTAATCATGGATATAACTGTTCATCTGATATTTTGTACAGTGGTACTTGTGGAGCTGCATCAGAAGGTGTTATGCATGGTATACCTTCTATAGCACTCTCTGCTGAAAGAGGAAATGATAAAGAATTTTGCTTTGAATCAGCTGCAACTTTCGTAGCAAAAAACATAGATAAGTTACTTTCTTTAACTACAAATGATTCCTTTGTAAACCTTAATTTCCCAACCCCACACACAGATAAGGTAGTTGTATCAGAGTTGGGTATGATTTCTTATTCTGATACTGCAATTCCAATTGAAGAAAGTGATGGAACAATTACTTTCCGTTTAGCTTCTGCTGGAAATGTTGAAAAGACAATTATCTCTGATAATACAACAGATCTGCATGTTGCCTCTTCAGGTGATATCTCATTAAGTGTAATTAAGATAATGCCTCAGTTAAACCATGAAAAGCAGGAAGAAGCAAAAAGGATTTTTAATGCGTAAGTGGGAAGATATTTGTAATAAATGTGGTCTTTGCTGTCATCAAAAAGTAGTTGCTGAGGATTTTCTCCTTCTAGACTTAGCAGAGACCTGTGAGTTTCTTGATAAAGAAACAAATCTTTGCACTATCTATAAAGATCGATTTAAAAAGTGTAAGGACTGTAAAAAGGTTACTCCCTTTATGGCAGCCTTTTCTCCTGTTTTACCTGCAACTTGTGCGTATGTAAAACTGTTTCAAAAGTACCATCTTAGATTTTGCAAGATGGAAAGTGTATTTAGTGAACATATTTTTGATTAGCGATGTATGACTTATTTTTATTTCTAGGACAATCCAATATGGCAGGACGTGGAGATAAGTTAAAATCTCCACAATTAATCGATGGTGCGGGTTTTGAATTTCGCGCAATCACTGATCCAACAAAGCTTTACCCAATAAGTGAACCCTTTGGGAAAGATGAAAATAAAGTTGATGGAATAAATGATCAAAATAAAAAGACAGGTTCATTAGTCACTTCATTTGTAAACACACTTTATACAAGAACTAATATTCCTATTGTAGGTATTAGTGCTTCAAAGGGTGGAAGCTGTATCTCTCAGTGGCAAATTGATTCAAAAGAGGGGTACTTAAAGGATGCAATTGAACGTCTTGAAAAAGCAAAAGAATTCCTAAACGGTTCCATAAGACATATCTACACATTATTCTTACAAGGCGAAAGTGATGGGGACAAAAATACAAGTGAAGAAATCTATATTAAAGATTTTAACTCAATGTACTCCCACTTAAAAAATCATGGAGTTGAAAAGCTATTTTTAATTGAAATTGGAAGATGTAATATCAAGGATCAAGAGCATAGATATGATGAGATAAGAAATGCTCAAAGAAAACTTGATGATGTAGTAATTGTTTCTTCAATTTTAATTGGTGAAGAAATGAAAGATGAGTTTCATTTCTTTCAAGAAAGTTATAATAAAGTGGGCCATGATGCAGCACTCAATATCCCATCAAGCTATTTATAGTATTTAGATACTTTAAAAAAACATACAAAAGGAATATAATCGTTTCATTATGAAAGAATTAACTGCAAATCAATTAAGACAAATGTATATTGACTTCTTCGTATCAAAGGGACACCACCAGATCTCTGGTGCATCACTTATACCGGAGAATGACCCAACAGTATTATTTACTACAGCAGGTATGCATCCACTTGTACCATACATCCTTGGTCAAGAACATCCAGCAGGAAACATGCTTGTTGACTACCAGAAGTGTATTAGAACAGGTGATATCGATGCAGTAGGTGACCCACACCACCTTACATTCTTTGAAATGCTTGGTAACTGGTCTCTTGGAGACTACTTCAAGGAAGAGATGATCGAGTACTCCTTCGAGTTTATGACCAAGGTCCTTGAGATTCCTGTGGACAAGCTGAGCGTAACTGTCTTCGAAGGAGACAATGAAGTTCCACGTGATACGGTAGCCGCAGCAAAGTGGGAGAGCCTTGGAATTTCAAAGGAAAGAATCTACTTCATGCCTCGCGAAGATAACTGGTGGGGACCAGCTGGCGAGACAGGCCCTTGCGGTCCAGACAGCGAAATGTTCATCGATACAGGTCGCCCTGCATGCGGTCCAGACTGTAAGCCAGGCTGCCACTGCGGAAAGTATTTCGAAATCTGGAACGACGTGTTCATGGGATACAGAAAGGAAGCTGACGGTACCTACCATGAAATGGAGAGAAAGTGCATCGACACTGGAATGGGCATCGAAAGGACCATTGCCATTCTCCAGGGAAAGAAGAGCGTCTACGACACAGAAGTGTTCCAGCCTATCATCAAGGCCATCGAAGGCCTTAGCGGCAAGAAGTATGGTGAGAGTGAGGAGGATGACATCTCCATCAGAATCATCAGCGACCACGTAAGGACCAGCGTCTTCATCCTTGGTGACCAGAGAGGTATGGCTCCAGGCAACGTAGGCCAGGGCTACATTCTCCGCCGTCTTATCAGAAGGGCTGTCAGACATGGCAAGAAGATTGGAATTGAAGGAAGCTTCCTTCCTTCCCTTGCTGAGGTGGTCCTTTCCCTCTACTCTGCTCCATACCCAGAGCTTGAGGAGCACAAGGATTTCATCTTTGATGAACTGAAGAAG
>NZ_JAXEGN010000195.1:0-7730 GCF_034103065.1 Bullifex sp.
CATAAAATCATGTGCATGATTTCAGCAAAATCTGAATTTGTGTAGCTGATAGTTCTTCCACTGAGACGCTTTACACCTGGAATCATCTCAAGTTTATCTGCCATAACAGTTGTCATTACATCTATTTCGAGGTTAATTGGCTGACCTGCAAGTACACATTTTGCCTTACCACTATCTTTGAGTTCACAAGCCTCTCTAACAGCCTGTCTAAAACATGGTTCAAGCTTTCCTGGGCTATAAAGTTTTGCAGCATATCTACCAAGACCTTCTTTTGTGCGAACATAAGCAGGATTTAACTCTGTATGCTTTAATTCTTCTTCAAGTTTATCATCACCAGCACAGAATGTAAGAGGTACACCAAGGGAAGCAGCATAGTAGCTATTTAATTCAACTTCACCAACTTCAACACCATTAATTCTTACATTATAAATACAAGCACTGCTATATGAATGATCCATTAGAGCATTCCAAGTACCAATCATACCATGATAACCAACGAGCATTAGCATGTCATAGCTGCTATCAAGAGAAGCAAGCATATAATCCTGTCTAGGATAGCCACTAATAATATATACACGTGGATCTGTGTAAACACCATAAGGAAGATTTTCTCCTCTTGCGTGTGAGTCACAAATGCATACTTCTTCAATTTCAGGGTGAACTTTAAATAGTTCATCAAGAATCCAATCAAGCTCACGAATATAAGCTTTACCAGTACATGATGGATCAGTTGTCATCTCATTCCAACTTACTAATCCTGATAGTCCTTCAGTATCTAGACTTATGTATACTTTCTTCATTTTTTAGGTATCTAATATAACTTAAAGTATTTTTGCTAAAATACAGCATTAATAATACTAAAAATTAAAGTAAAAACTTTAAAAATAAGATGTTTTGCTGAAAAACTTATCTAAAAGGAATAAAAAAAGTCCTCGAGTTAACGAGGACCAAAAATAGAGTAAGGCTTAATATGCCTTAGAAGCGTGCATCTTCTTGTTCTTGAGCATCTGCTTTCTGGCCATAGCCTTATTCTTGCGGTGCTGGATAGCAGATGGCTTTTCGAAGTATCTGCGCATCTTGTATTCTCTGATTACGCCTTCTTTCTCTACCATTCTCTTGAAACGCTTAATCGCTTTCTCGATAGGTTCAGTTTCGTCAACTTTTACGAATGCCATATATTATCTCACCTCCTCTGCCCGTAGGCTCAAGAATCTTTAAGAGATTACTACAATTAATAATTCTTTGTCACTACTAAATTGATATTTTTTATAAATTTATGATTGTAGTTTTTCTAAATATTTCAAAATGTATTCTTGATCAATTTTTTCTTGCTCAATTCTATTGTTGCTTGGTTCATTCTGTCTTAATTTTTGAAGTAATTCCAACTCATTTCTATCTAAATTATCAAAACAGGTAGCTTTTGGACCTCCTACCGAATAGCAATAAAATTTCTCATAAGTTTCAATATCCATCATTATAGATTTTAGTGAAGGATAAAGTGATCGTGCTATAGATAGTATTTCAAGACCATGCTCATCTAAATCACCAAAGTAATAAATATTCTTTTCTTTAAACCATGGGATGTCTAAAATTTTGACTTGAAAGCCACCTCCAAATATACAAAGATCTTTATCTTTGATTGGAAAAGAAAGGTATACTGCTTCATTCTCAATTATGAATATTCTTTCAATCTGTGATAAATCATAAGCGTTATCAAGTTCTTTTAAAGAAGAAAGAGGTAAAGCAATTTCTTCGAATAATTTGTGCTTTAGTTTAAGTCTAATTAATATAGGTTTTCTTTTTATATTAAAAACTTCTTCAAGTCTTAAACCTTTAAAGTCCTTATTAAGTAAGTAACCGTAAAGCGAAATAAGGATATTACTATTATTCTCTATAAATTTAGTATGAACTTCGATAGGAAGTTCTCTAAGATAGTACATGTTTGAGTTTTTATTTTCTAAAAACCAAGACAATACTTTGTAAATACCTTCCCAGCTTATTGTGTTATCTTCAATTTCGTTTGATTTTGAAAGTGCCCAAGAAAGAAAAACTTCTTTAGTTGAATACTTCTCAAACAAAGGATTAAGCATATTTAGGGCCTTTACAATAGCTTTGTATTGTTTTTCTTTCTGAGTAATAAATAGATAATCATCATTAGAAGGAATTACTATTTTTTTTATTTCTGATTGATTACCTAGTCCTCTAATTTTTTTATCTTCCCATTCAATTAAATAACCTTTCCCAACTTTTTCTTTACTATTGTTATATAAAATAGAATAAGATGAAGCATTGTTATTAAAGCTTTTATCTAAAGAAGTATTACCTCTAATAATTAGTGGAAAGAATAAAAAATCACTTTCTAAGATAATGTGAGAAATTAATACCTTTTTATACTCATTCCACTTATTATTTGCTTTATTAAAAATTATCTCAGGTGTTAGCAACTTCTGCCCCTCTATATTCTTCTATTGTCATACTAGAAATCGAAGATGTTTTACCATCACTATTTTTTTCAAGAAGGTGTAGGCTAGATACATATCCTTCAACAATATTTATACCATTTCGAGGAGTGATTACCATAAGTTGTAAATCAAGTTCTTTGAAGAGCTGTAGAGCATATTCACTATTTTTTGCATCACTTTTGCTAAATGCCTCATCAAGAATTACAAATCTAAATGGACCTTTGCTATATTCGTCATAGTTATCAAGATTAAATTGATAAGCGATAGATGCTGCTAAAATAGTATACGTTAGCTTAGCTTTTTCACCTCCAGAAAGAGATCCTGTATCTTGATAATACTGTTTTATTGAATCATCGTTATTTATCTCTTTTGCAGAGAAAATGTATTTCCTTCTGAGGTCTAATACTTTTGCTCTAAGGTTATCATCTAAACGATATTTATCTAAGAAGGCTTTTATTCCTTTATATATTTCTTTCCTCTTTTCCTCATTTCCTTCTACTAAATCCCTTATATTTGGGATCGCTCTTAAAAGATTTTTTTCAAATTCTTTGAAATCCTGATCAGAAGATGATTTAATTTCAAGTTGTAAATGAGTATCATTTTCTTTATCAAATGGAATTTTCAATAAATTTCTATTTAATATGCGAATAGCATCCCTAATTTCTTTATCCCAACTTGTTATTCTTTCGTTCAAAGAACCAAATGTATTCTTTAGAGAGATTGTAAGATACTCATCAAATTTAAGTTTTAGCTCAACTAGCTTATCATCTTTAATTGAAAAATACTCTTTATCAAAATCTGATAGATAATCGACTTCAGGAATAAGATATGAATACTCTCCACTCCAATTTAACTGTTCCTCCCCTTGCTTCATTATAGGAGAGATAAAAGCTGTCATTAATCGTTCTAATTGACTACGATCTTTTATCTCTTTCTCACTAATTTGACTAAATTCTTCTTTATATGAAGCAGATAGCTTAGAGTGTATATTTAGTAAATCATTAAGAGATTGGATTTTTGAAATCTTTTCATTTACTAAAAATAGTTCTTTACAAGAAGTGTCTGAATCACTAGTTTTTAACTTTTGATTAAAGTTAGCGATGTCGATAGTAAGTTTATCAATTTTATTTTTTAACTCTCTAATATTACCTTGAAGTTCGCTTTGTTCATTTTGTAGGATTTCTTTTCTATCTATTTCTCTTTCCAACTGTCTTTGTCTTTCTTCAAGATCTTTATTTTTTAATAAGAATTCAGCTCTTTGATTTTTTACTTTTTCTATTTTAGATATAAGTGGAGCTTTATCTATTTTAGTCCACTCATCATATTCATCTAGGCGATCAAGTAAATTACATATTGAGTTTGCTTTTTTTATTTTATTTTCAGCATCCTTAATTTTTAGAGAAAGATCAGTCTTTTCTTCGAGGTGTCCTTGAATAAGAATTTGAAGCTCTTCTCTACGTTTTTTATTATCCCAACCAAGATAAATATCTAGCTTACTATCATCCTTTTGCTTTTCTTCATCACTTGAGAGAATGCAAGAGGGAAGAAGGGCATTGGATGATATAAGAAAATCATCAATGGAAGAATATAAATCAAAAGTAAAATTACTATTAATGTAATTTGAGATGTAATTTTTATATGGATTATCTTTTTGCTTTATTTCTATATAATCAAAAATATTACTTTTACAATTAGCTTCAAAAATATAATCATCCATTACAATTAACGATAGCTTTATCCCAATATTTGTTTTATCCAAATACTCAATTATTGCTTTTTCGTCCTTTTTTTCACAAAGAAGGTGTAGAGCCTTTGAATTAACTACTTTTGTAATAGCATCACTAAATTCATCTTTCTTATCCTTAATAGATATAAGTTCACCTAAGTAGAATAACTTTTTTATTCCTGTATTTTTTATGATAGTATTTCTTACCTCATCATATTTTTGAGGAATATTTGTATCACGAAGAGAAAGATAACCTAGCTCCTTTTCCATTAAATTAAGCGATTCATTAATATCTCTAATGATGTAAGAGTAATCAATTTTTGCTGTTTCAGCCTTCGTTTTATTTGATTCAACTTTTTCTTTTAATAGTTTAATTTTTTCTTTGATAACAAAAAATTCTTCTTGACTCTCTGCAACTAGAATTTCAACACCATTTGCAATTAGTTTATCAACTAATACTTTATAGCTATCATATTTAATTGAAACTTCTTTAAGAGTATTTTCATATTCTTTTATTTGGTATTCATATTCTGAAAGGATAGAAGTTGCTTGATCAGATTTTAAAGAATAAATCTTTTCCATGCAGAGTTCTAATTCACATTTATTGTCTTCTGCTCGGTTTTGAGCCTTTGATTTTTCTAATTCATTTTCCTTTAATTCTTTTTTTCCAAGCTCAATTGCACTTTCAATAAACCAGATATCTTCTCCCTTTATTTTACTTTCACATTGCTCCTTTAAGGTACATGATTTATTCCAAACTTCACCAGAAAGATGAATTTTTTCAAGTCTTTCAAGTTTGAGCATATCCTTTTTTATATCATGCTCAATAGAAATTAATTTGCTAAATTCTTCATCGAGTTCTGTAAACTCCTTATTTGGTGACTTATCTTCTAACATATAACTTCTAACAAATGATGTGATGTCACCTAATACCTTCATTCCAACTGTTTGTGCAAAGAGTTTTAATGCGTTATCAGAACGAAAACCAAACTTATCCATGAAATATGTTTTATAAGCAGAAAATGATTCAAAAAATCTTGTTCCTACCTTAAGGGTTAATTCCTTTTTCCATTTTCCATCTGAAGATATATTTGTTTTAGAATTAATCAATAAACGATTTATTTCTTCAATTTTTAATTCTCTATCGCTAATTGCATACTTTGTATCAAGCTTATCAGAGGAAAAATATCTGACCTGCAAAAGAGATAATACTTTATTTTCCGCTGGATCTTCAAATATACCATTAATAATGCTGAGAGTATTCTTATCCCGTAGGTAATTAGTAGTTCCATCTCCGCTATTACCATATGCTCCACGAACATAGTTTTCAACATCTCTTTCTCTCTTTTTTACAGAATCAGATGAGAGGTTGTACCACCTAAGATTTGAAGGAATTAATAGCGTTAAAATGGCATCGACTACAGTTGTTTTGCCAGTTCCATTATATCCTGTTAATATTGTTGACTTATCATTAAAGATGAAGGTTTTTACAGTTTTGTCAAATACACCCCAGTTTAGTATTTGTAGAGCTTTAAGCCTGTATCCAGATGAGTCCTCTGAAAATAAATTACTCATTTTTCTTCCTCCTCATTCTTATTTAGCTTTTCTAACATTTCTTTCATTACATTTGCATTTATTTTGCTTTTAATTATAGGACTTAACTCAAATTCTGCCTCATCAGATATCTTTGATGAAAGTAGCTTTTCCTTTGGTTTAAGATATGTGAGCTCAACAAGCTTATTAATCATATTATCAACATCACTATTAAACTTTGTTTGGTCACTTGCTTCTTTAGTGAATGATTTTACTAAGCCCATTATTTCTCTTTTATGCAATATAGGATAGCTTGATTCATTCATAGATGATGAAAATTTATCCATTTCCTGTCTTAATAGAACCAAAAGCATAGACATCTTATAGGAAAATGGAATCTTCCTGATTAATCGAGGGAGTGTTTCATCTACTTCTTCTTCACTTTCCATACCTTTTTCAACACTATCTTTTATTTGTTCAAGATAGGCATATCCATCTTCTTCTTCAATTAACACATGAAGACCTATTACTCTAAAATAATTATCTATATTTTCTCTGCATCGAAGAAGTATAGCCCAAATTTTTCTATCATCATTTTCATAAACTGGGCCTTTAAGTAGTAATATTGCTGCCTTAGACCATTCTTGAACTGTATTTACCATTTTTTATTCCTTTAGATATGAAGTGTAATAGTTGGGAGGGTTACACAAAAATATTTATCACTATTCCATAAATATTTTATTTCATCTGTTAAATTTTCAGAGATATCGACACTTGTCCCATAATCTCTAAACACTGATATATAGCTTACAATTTCTTCTAAACCTTTTGTAATAGGATATCTATCTGTTAGTTCTTTTAATGTAAATGACTTTACCTTCTGTTCTTTTGAAAAGGTAATAACATTATTAAGAAGTTGTTTTTCATCTACATTAAATTCTGAAACAAGAGAAAGAATTTGTGAAAGATTATTCTTTTTCTCTTCAAATAAAATAGCAGATGTAGTTCTTTCTTCTGTCTCAGCTTTTAGAGGCTTGGATAAAGGAAACGATAGAGAAGGTTTAATGTCATCAATAAAGATAAAATTACTATCATTGAAATCTTTTCCACTTGATAGAATATCGGCATTCTTAGCCTTTATTTTTGCATATAACTCATCAAGTCCTTTTCTATCAGCACGGTTTGTTTGTGCCATTACACGGCTCATTCTATCTGTTAGAATATGGTTCTTTTCAACTATTCTATTACCTGCATTAAATAGAGAGGAACGTAGGTTTAGTAAGAATGAAACATCATAATCGATATTATTTTCGATTATCGTGGATATTATTTCTTCTGATAAAGCTGAGATTTCATCCTCTCTGTTTGCAGACATATAGTCCCAAAAACCATTAAAGGATTGGCCTTGAGGAGAATTATTTAGTTCTCTATATAGCGTTAATGAATATCCAAGTAGCATGCGCTTTGAGATTTCCTCACTTGCTTGCTTCTTAGCAATTTGAGTCATTATATCTTTAAAGTTTTCCTCAACTTGAGAAAATTCACCAAGCATATCACGACTCTTTCGTTTTAAATCTGTGAGGTATTCAACTATTCTTCTATTATCATAGGTCTTTACCTTACCAGTTGTTTCAATTTCTTTTATTTCAGCTTCAAGTTCTTTTATTTTTTCCTTTAGCTCTCTTATTTTAGATTCAGGATCTTTATTCATGTTTTCACTCAGATTTCTTAGCTGAGTGAGTATGAAGTTAAAAGAACTCTCTGTGCTGATAAAGTCAGATTCCATAATATTATCAATGTAAGAAAAAACACGAATTAAGGAAGGTGATGGCCTAATCATCTCCTCCTTCTTTTGATTGTAGTAACGAAAAATATATCTTTTATCTTCACTAAACCAGTCTTCTGAGTATGATTTTACTCTTGAAGCTATATCCATTAGATAAATATTCTCTTCCCCAATATCATCTTCAATTGCTTCTTCCTCTGATACATGTTCAGCTAAAAAGTTT
>NZ_JAXEGN010000196.1:0-7908 GCF_034103065.1 Bullifex sp.
AATGAAAAGAGTTAAAGCTGCACTCAAAGATACTGGAATAAAGAGAGTATCAGAAGGTGGTGGTGTTGAAGCTAATTCTTTACTTAGAATTGAGATAAAAGAGCTAGAGAAGGGTGGATATACAGTTACATTCCCATCATTAAAGCTCTGTACTGACAATGGTGCTATGATAGCAGGTCTTGGGTATAGATATTTAATGGATGGTTATCGTGATGATGATAACTTAACAGCTCATTCTCGTGTTGCTGCTTTTAAGAAATCATATCCTTGATTAGTACTCAACTAAGTGTACTGTTCCAAGATGTGTATTATAAATTGTTGTTTTAATTGAATCAGGCATGATGGTTTTTGTAATTTCATCAATTGCATTTGATTCAATTAATTCAATATTAGTCTTTTTAATCACGTTTCTTCCTGAAAAATATAATCTATTAATTAAAGTAGCAATTTGGTCGTTTTTAATATTTCTCATTATTTACTCTCCTATAGATAATAATAAAAAAATGTCAAAAATTATTTTTTACAAAAAAATGTCTCAAGGTATTGACGGTTTTTCTTTGATTTTGTAATGTAATCAAGGTCAAATTGATTGGGATGTAGTGTAATGGTAACACTGCAGATTCTGGTTCTGCCTTTGGGGGTTCGAATCCCTCCATCCCAGTAGAGATGGTTCCTTCGTCTAACGGTTAGGACGGGAGATTCTCAGTCTCTAAATAGGGGTTCGATTCCCCTAGGAACTAACTGGCAGTATTCACTTGAAGGATACTGCCTTTTTTGTTATATGATAAATACAAGCATATTGCGAGGAAATAAATGATTACAGCTAGTAACATCTCTCTTTCTTACGGAACACAGGTTCTGTTTAAAGAAGTCAACATCAAGTTTACACCAGGTAACTGCTACGGTATTATTGGTGCAAATGGTGCAGGTAAATCAACCTTCTTAAAGATCCTTTCAGGTGAAATCGAGCCAGATACAGGTGAGATTATCATTACTCCAGGTGAGAGAATGACAACTTTAAGACAGGATCACTTTGCATTCAATAAGTATAGAGTTATTGATACTGTCATAATGGGCCATAAGAAGCTCTATTCAGTAATGAAGGAGCGTGATGAAATCTATCAAAAAGAAGATTTCACAGAGGAAGATGGTATTAGAGCTGCTGAGCTTGAAAGTGAATTTGCTGAAATGGGTGGTTGGGAAGCAGAAAGTGAAGCTGCCCAAATGCTTGATGGCCTTGGAATTCCTACAACACTTCATGAAAAGCTCATGGAGGAAATTGAAGATAACCTTAAGGTACGTGTTCTTCTTGCTCAGGCATTATTTGGAAACCCAGATATCCTCTTATTAGACGAACCTACAAACCACTTGGATTTGGAATCTATTCACTGGCTTGAAGACTTCTTAGCAGATTTCAACAATACAGTTATTGTAGTCAGCCACGATAGACACTTCTTAAATACAGTTTGTACCCATGTTTGTGATATCGACTTTGGTAAGATTCAGCTCTATGTTGGTAACTATGACTTCTGGTATATGTCTAGCCAGCTTGCTGCTAAGCAGATGAAAGATGAGAAGAAGAGAAGGGAAGATAAAATTGCTGAATTAAAGGAATTTATCCAGCGCTTCAGTAGTAACGTTGCAAAAGCAAAGCAAGCAACAAGCCGTAAAAAACTTATTGATAAACTTACTTTAGACGATATCAGACCATCTTCAAGAAGATTCCCATACGTTGCATTTAAGCCAAATAGAGAAATTGGTAAGAACTGTCTTGAAATTAAGGATTTATCAAAGACTATCGAAGGTGAAGTTATCTTAGATAAGCTTAATTTAACAATTAATCCAGGTGAAAAGGTTGCATTTGTAGGACCTAATCACTATGCAAAAACAGTACTTTTCCAGATTTTAGCTGGTGAAATGGAACCAGATAGTGGTTCCTTCAACTGGGGTGTAACAACATCACTTTCTTACTTCCCTAAGGATAACTCAAAGATGTTTGATACTGACCAGTCTATTGCTGATTTCCTACAGCAGTACTCTACAGAAGATGACGATACATTTGTAAGATCATTTTTAGGTAGAATGCTCTTCACAGGTGATGAAGCATTAAAGAGTTGTAAAGTATTATCTGGTGGTGAAAAGGTAAGAGTTGTTCTTGCTAAGATGATGCTTGAAGGTGCTAACTGTTTAATCTTCGATGAGCCAACATCACACTTAGACCTTGAAGCAATTCAAGCTCTCAACGATGGACTTATCAACTTTAATGGTGTAATTCTCTTTAACTCACACGACCATCAGTTTGTAGATTCTATTGCAAACAGAATTATTGAGTTTACACCTAACGGAATCATTGACCGCATGACTAACTTTGATTCTTACATCAATGATCAGAGTGTTAATGAACTTCGTGATAAAGCTTATGCTGGTTCTCATAAGGTTGTAATGATCTAATGTTAGCCGCTCTTGATATCGGGAATACCAATATCGTACTTGCCCTCCATGATGGAAAATCTTGGGTAAACACATGGAGGGTCTATACAGACCAAAAGAAGACTGGAGATGAGTATTATGTCATCTTCAAAAGTCTTTTGGAGTCATCCAATGTTGATTTATCATCGGTAAATCGAGCAATAGTTTCATCTGTTGTACCTAATTTAACTTTTTCAGCTTCAAAGAATTTAAAACGATTATTTAATACCGATGCTTTAGTAGTTTCACATGATTTAAATACAGGCCTTGTAAGAAGTTCTATTCCATCAGAACTAGGCTCTGATTTACTTTGTAATTTAGCTTATGCACACTATATAAAGCCAGATTGTAACGTAATGATTGTGGATTTTGGAACTGCATTAACTTTTTCAACTGTAAAGAAAAGTGGAGAAGTCGCAGGAGCATCAATTGTTCCAGGTTTAATTACAAGTGTTAATGCTCTCTTTGGTTCAACAGCTCAGCTACCACAAGTTGAATTGAAGGTCCCTTCATCTTCAATTGGAAGAAATAGTGAAGATTCAATTAGAGCAGGAATTATGTTTGGCTATGCAGGATTAGTTAATGAGATGATTAAGCGCTGTGAAGCAGAGTTAAACAGTGAAGTCTTTGTAATCGCAACAGGGGGATTATCAAAGACTATTGCTCCGTTAATAAATCGAATAAACTTACTTGATAAAACTCATACCTTAAATGGTTTAAAACTTATTTCAGATTTAAATTAATTAAGGGCATTTAAGCCCTTAATTATTTAGATAACAAAAGATCCATTTTCCATAATTACAACTTCTTGTCCGTCAAATGTAGTAGCTGTAATTTTTAAATCAGGACTTCCAACCATGAAGTCTGTATGCATTAAGGATGTATTGATACCCATCTTATTTAACTCTTCATCGTCTTTGGCTTTATCACTATCAGTTACAGTTTCTGGATAACCAGCTCCTAATGCAATGTGACAGGAAGCATTTTCATCGATTAAAATTGAGCCAAAGATTAAACCTGTTTGAGAAATAGGTGCTTTGATATCAACTAATGCAACCTCTCCAATTCTTGAAGCACCTTCATCTATTTCAAGATATTTTTTAATCATATCAAGGCCTTTATCTGCTTTTACGTCAATAACCTTTCCTTCTTTAAATGTAAAAGTAATACCCTCTGTTGGACTTCCTAATACATTAACAGGTCTAGTAGTTTTGATGTATCCATTTGCACTATACATATCAGGTGTTGTAAATAGTTCTTCTGTTGGAAGGTTAGGGAAGAATCTCCTATTATCCTTTGATACAGAGCTACCTCCTTCAAAGTGTGCTTTAGGACTAAGAGAGATATAAAAATCTGTAACACTTGATTGATAGTGTAGTGTTTTAATTTTCATTGAGTTTAATTTATCTCTTCTATTTTTAGCTTCAGTATCAAAATCATCCCAAGCTTTTAGATAATTAGGAGTATCAAAACGAAGGATTTTACCAAGTACTTTTGCTAAATCATCTTCAGTTGCATCTTCACCTAAAAGTTGTTTTGCCCACTTTGGACCTGGAACACAGGAAACACACCAGCTAAGTGCATTTGACATATACTTATCACTTGCAACTTTTCCAGCCTTTCTAAAAGCCATATTTAACTTTGTAAGCTTATCACTATCACCTTGGGTTTGACCAATTCTATCTTCATTAGAATCAAGACGAATATTTACATATCCATCTCTTGCTCTCTCCTCGGCACAATGCTTATAGAACTCAGGAACAAATGATACCTCCTCCTGACTTTGAACTAGGGACCTAAAAGCATCCAAGTCGGTATCATTTATATTAATCATTACATATGAAGCTCCAAGCTCATATGCTCTTTTAGCCATTGCTTTTGCCCATTCATAACAAGAAGGAGAAGTATTGATACAAACTTTTTCTCCTTTCTTTAAACAAACACCTTTTGTAAGAACTAATTCATTTAATTTCTTTGAATACTCACTATTCATTTTTACCCCTTTTAAAAGACTAAAATACCGTCTTCCATTATAGTAATTACTTCACCAAACTCAGTAATACCCTTTATTTCTAAATCCCTTGAACCAATTGGAAGCTCAAGACGAACAAAGGAATTATTGAATTCTAACTCTTTTAAATCATCTTCATTTTCTGCATTTACAGTTTCTGGAGTAACACCTCCCAAAACTAAAGTTGTAGTACGCATTCTATCAAGCATTGGAAGACCCAGCGAGATATCTAATTTAGATGCTTTTGTATAGCCATCACAAATTATTAATTCAGATACTCTACTGCTATCAGAGTCGATACTAAGATATTTTGTTACATGCTCACTTCCACCTTCAAGCTTAAATGAAACAGCTTTACCATTCTTAATCTCAATTTCTGCGCCAGAAAAAACGCTATCAAAGAGTCTAAATGGATAGGTTGTTGAAAATTTACCATGCCCACTTAATTTATCAAGTGGAATAATTACATCCTCACAAGGAGCAGTAGGGTAGAATAATCTTCCAGAGCTTAATAAGGTAGAAGTAGTAGTTGGATAAAGTTCTCTATTAATTGTTAAAGTTAAATCACAGGTTGCGCTATTTAGCACAATTTGTGAGATATTTTCACTTCTAAGTCTTTCCTTTCTAGTTTTTAGCATCTGGTGCTGTAATTTTAGTAGTTTATCATCACTATCTAATGATAAAAGATCTGAAAGTAATAGCCAAAGTGAATCGGTTGTAGCACCTGGACCAAAAACAAATTCTGCCCATGTTGCGGTTGGTACATAACAAATAGCCCAAGGAACACTAATTCTTCTACCAGGAACAACTGGTTCACTAATTAACCTATATTCTTGAAGCTCTTTAGCTGAAATTTCTTTTTCAAAATCAGTAATTGAAGTAAATTCTGGGAAAGCTGCTAAATGAAGCATTGCAACCTTTCCTGAAGGCCTTTCTTGGTAATCAGGATCGATTTCATCAACTGATTCAACTTTTCCTTTATCAATATAAACAATGCTAACACTAACACCTGTTTTTTCAGCTGCCATATGGGCAACTAAATGGGCAAAGGAAATTGTTTCTTCATTAGCATTAATTGTTAGTTTTTCACCACTTTCAATCATCAATTCTTGTTCAAGAATGAATGATGCATATTTTTGCTCAATGTTGTTCATGAAAATAAAGTATAAGCAAATGTATTTTTTTTTGCCAGTGATGTTGACATAAATCCCTAATTAGAGTATTTTCATTAATCGTAGCGCGTCTGTTGTATAATGGCTATTACCTCAGCCTTCCAAGCTGAAGATGCGGGTTCGATTCCCGTCGGACGCTTTTTTTTATATCTAAAGGAAGGTCTTATAATATGGGACAGCGTGGTGAACATTTTTCCTCAAAGTGTGTTACAGGTGATAGAACATACTTCTTTAACGTAAAGGAAAACCTATATGGTGACCTCTACTTAAATATTGTAGAGAGTAAGCCAACAGAAAACGGAAAATTCTTAAGACAATCAGTACTTGTTTATCAAGAAGACATTGGAGAATTTATCAAAGAAATGCAGAAGTCACTCGATTACTTAAAGCTTCATGCAAAAAAAAGTGTCAAGAGAGGAGATGAGGAGTAAAGATCTCTTCTTTTTTTTTTATGGTTTATGCATTTTTATTATCTTTGCTAGCAGGACTTTCAACTGCAATAGGTGGTACATTACCACTTTTTCAAAAGAAAGTTTCCTCAACATTTTTATGCTTTTCCTTAGGTCTATCTGCAGGTGTAATGGTTTACGTATCATTTATGGAGATAATGAGTGAAAGCATACACATGTTATCAAACATGTTTAATGAAAAGATTGCAGGATTAATTGCCTTAGCTTGTTTTTTCCTTGGAATGTTCTTTATTGCCTTAATTGATAAAGTAATTCCAGAAAATGAAAATCCTCATGAATTTGGTAATGAATTCTCGCTTCAGAAAATGGGATTATTCTCTGCACTAGTAATTGCTATTCACAACTTTCCTGAAGGCTTAGCAACATTTTTAACTGCGTATGAAGATCCTGCACAAGGTATTTCAATTGCAATAGCTATAGCACTACATAATATTCCTGAAGGAATTACCGTTGCAGCCCCAATTTACCATGCAACAGGAAAAAAGAAGAAAGCTTTTTTGATGAGTTTATTTTCAGGCCTTGCTGAACCACTTGGTGCATTAATTGGCTTTATGCTGTTAAAAACATTCTTCACTACAGATGTATTATCATACATATATGCTGCTGTTGCTGGAATTATGGTTTATCTTTCTTTTGATGAAATACTTCCTACAGCAGAAACATATGGAAAACATCACATTGTAATTTGGGGTGTATTACTAGGAATGTTTATAATGGGAGTAAGTCTTGCTCTTCTTTAATAATAACATTCTTTAAATGAAACGATTTTCTATGACAAGGTGTTAACCCATACTTTATAATTGCCTCCTGATGCTCTTTAGAAGGATAACCTTTATTCTTCTTAAAGTTGTACAGGGGGTATTTTTTATCAAGCTCATCCATAAATCTATCTCTTGCGGTCTTAGCAAGAATACTTGCTGCCATTATTTCATAGATTTTTGAGTCTCCTTTAACCACCGTTTCAATCTCAAGACTTCCATTATCGATAAACTTCCTTGGAGAGCGATTACCATCAACCATAAGCTTATCAACCTTTATTGTGTTATTTACTTTTTCATAGGAAAGTGCCATAGCCTTTAACGCAGCATTTAAGATATTTATTTCATCAATTTCTTCATTTGAAATAAAGGTAATTGCAAAGGCAATAGCTTTTTCTCTAATTACTTTTTCTGCTTCAATTAACTGTTTATGAGAAAGCTTTTTACTATCAGCTAAGATTTCAAATGGAAAAGAAGATGGAAGTACAACAGCTGCTGCTGTTACAGGACCTGCTAAGGGGCCTCTTCCTGCCTCATCTGTTCCACAAATAATCTTAGGTTTATCAAAATCGAATAATTCTTCCATTTCCACTCTAAAAATGTTAAATTCTAAAACGAAATATAGTCAAGGAGAGAGCTTAATTGTTTTTAAAATGTCTTGATATTGTTGGCTTTAAGAGCTTTGCAGATAAAACGCATATCGATTTTGCAGATGGAATAACATCTCTTCTTGGTCCAAATGGATGTGGAAAGTCAAACATCGTTGACTCAATTAAGTGGGTACTTGGAGAGCAATCTACAAAAACTCTTAGAGCCGGTAAAATGGAAGATGTCATTTTTAACGGTACTGATAAAAGAAAACCACTTAGCTATGCAGAAGTTGCTTTAACAATTGATAACAGTGAAAAGCATCTTCCTACCGATTTAACTGAGGTTGAAATAAAAAGAAGAGTCTTCAGAAGTGGTGAAAGTGAATATTACATCAATAAAAATAGATGTTTACTTAAAAACATAAGAGAGCTTTTCTT
>NZ_JAXEGN010000197.1:0-2761 GCF_034103065.1 Bullifex sp.
ATATGATTTTCAAATGATGGAGTTGTAGAAATTTTTAAATCAGAAAATATTTCATGAGAATCACAGCCTTTAGAGTAGTAGGCTGCTATCATATTTGCAGCCATTGTCTTTCCAAACCTTCTTGGGCGTGAAGAACAAATAAATTTATCCTTTATATCTATTTTATTATTTAATTCTTTTATCAAGAGGGTCTTATCAATATAATGGAGGCGCTGTTTATCTTCAATAAAGTTATTTAATCCTGGATTTAAATATGTTCCCATCTATTTCCTCGTTTTTAATGATATTATGGTTGAAAATAAATGTAAACCAAAATGGATTTCTTTCCTTGCCAAATAAGCTATCAAATAGGTATGCTTAAGCTATGATTGAAGTTTTAATTGAAAATAATAGAAGTATTGCTAAAGATGGTGAAAAGATAATAGGTGAGTGTGATTACACTGTTAATGATGATATTTGGTCTTTTGATCATACCTTTGTAGATCCTTTTTATGGTGGGCAGGGTATAGCTAAACGCTTAGTTGAATGTGCTCTTGAGGAAGCAAAAAGTAAGAATGTTAAAGTAAATCCTGTTTGTTCATATGTTAAGAAGATATTTGATAAAAATCCTAAAGAGTTTTGTGACCTTAAAGCATATTCTTTTTATGGATGGAAGAGTAAAAGCGTAGGTGCTAATGATGAAAGAATAAAGAACCAAAGACATCTTTATGATCTTTTATCAAAATGTTGGTCAATAGAAACCTGTGCTCCTCGACTTAGAGATAAATGGAGTGATGATAACATTACTCTTGGGCAGTGCTCTATTACAGCCTTTCTTGCCCAAGATATCTTTGGCGGAGAGGTTTATGGCATTGTATTAGAAGATGGTTCACATCACTGCTTTAATAAGGTAAATGATGTAGTCTTTGACCTTACTTCAGAGCAGTTTGGTGATAAAAATCTAGATTACTCTAATTGCGTTAGAGAGCATAGAGAGGAACACTTTTCTAAAAAAGAAAAGTATGACCGCTATTTACTTTTAACTGAGAGGCTTAAGAGCGTTCTTTAATAAACCTTTCGAATAAATCAAGGGCAGAATTTACTGTTTTCATACATCTCTTTCCTTCTTCGAAGTTTTTTGGCTTTAAGCATGAGCACTCGATTGAGGAAAGAGCTTTTCTAAATTCTTCAACAAATTCTCCACACATTGGCATAAAGCCTTCAGTTGCATGAGCTCTTTCTTTGATGAAAAGCTTTCCAAGTGCAGCTATTGAAGCTGTTAGAGCACCACATGTGATGCCACATCCACAACCTCCACCAAAGCCTCCGATTAAGAGAAAATCATCTTCTGTTAGATTTAAATGATATTCATCATTTATGATATGAAGTACTGTTTCTGCACAGTTTTGATCTTTATCTAAATAGTAATATGGAACATTATCTTTAAGCATATTTAGAATATTACCATAAAACATAGTTTAAACTATGGATAAGAATTATATTTTTCTGTTAATTTTGTCTTAACCCATTTATTAATGGGAAGGAGATGATAATGGTATTTGATAGAAGACCAGATGATATGGTTAGAATCACAACTACTGAACTTGCAAATCAATTTATCGATGAGCAGATTGTTGCACTTAGAGAACAAATTAAAGATAAGAAGGTTCTTCTTGCACTTTCTGGTGGTGTTGATTCATCTGTAGTAGCAGCACTTTTAATTAAAGCTATTGGAAAACAACTTGTTTGTGTTCATGTTAACCATGGACTTCTTCGTAAAGGCGAACCTGAACAAGTAATTGAAGTTTTCCAAAATCAGATGAATGCAAATTTAATCTATGTTGATGCAACAGATAGGTTCCTTGATAAGCTTGCAAATGTTACAGATCCTGAAACAAAAAGAAAGATAATTGGTGGAGAATTTATTGAAGTATTTGCTGAAGAAGCAAGAAAGTTAGATGGTATTGAATTCTTAGCTCAAGGTACAATTTGGCCAGATATTTTAGAGAGTGAACACGGAATTAAAGCACACCACAATGCAGGTGGTCTTCCTGAGGATATGAATTTTGCTCTAGTTGAGCCAGTTAAAATTCTATTTAAAGATGAAGTTAGAATTGTTGGCAAGGCTTTAGGTCTTCCTGATAACATGGTATTTAGACAGCCATTCCCAGGTCCTGGCCTTGGTGTAAGATGTCCTGGTGCTATTACAAGGGATAGACTTGAGGCTGTAAGAGAATCAGATGCAATTCTTCGTGAAGAATTTAGTAAGAATGGTTTAGAAGGAAAGGTTTGGCAGTACTTTACTGTTGTTCCTGATTTCAGATCAACTGGTATTAAGGATGGTAAGAGATCTTTTGAATGGTCTGTTATTATTCGTGCTGTTAATACCTCTGATGCGATGACTGCTGAAGTTGAAAATATCCCATTTGCATTAATGCAACATATAGTAAAGAGAATTACTAGTGAGGTTAAGGGGGTAAACAGAGTTCTTTATGACTTTACTCCAAAACCAACAGGAACTATTGAGTTTGAATAAAATTCACAATGACTTGCAGTGGCTTAAAAGAAGAAACTGTAAGTCTTTTTTTTTAATGTGATGTACGGATAAATAATTTATTGTATAGTGGTAGTTAGATTTAAAAAGAGAGTAATGTATGGCATATCCAAAACCTTTATCTAAAAAAACAATTGATAAAATGTATCTTGATTCAGGACTGACAGAAGAAAAAATAACTTTCTTAAGAAGGCTATTTGATGGGGCTGCTGCATTATATGGTGTTAT
>NZ_JAXEGN010000198.1:0-2428 GCF_034103065.1 Bullifex sp.
TATTACAGGTTCAAATTTAATAATACAATCGAGGTTTAAAATAGATGTAATCTTAAACAAAAGACTTAAAGGAAAGTTCTCCTCTCCATTTATTAATCCAACAAAGTAATAATCAGTGACATTTAATAGCGTTGCCATTTCAGATGCTGAAAGTTCAACAATTCTCATTTGTTTTTCAATTCTTGAGCAAAGCAGAAATCTAAGCATGTTAAAGCTTTTTTCATTCTTTAGTAAAATGTTTCTTCTGGAAAGATAATACTCTCTATCACCACTATTACTTGAGTTTTCTGCCTTTAATAGAAATTGACTTTTTAGCTTATTATATTTTTCAAAATCCCAATATAATAATTCATCTTCGCTGATTTCATAGTCATCACCTAAGTCAAATTCAACTCTAAGATTTAAAGCTCTTGCAATTGAAAAAAGATCATTGATGTAAATATTATCATTTTGATAAATAATCGATTTTAATCGCTGAGTTTTTATCTTGGTCTTTTTAGAAAGCTCATCAAGAGAAATAGTTAAAGAATCTTGAATTGATTTTTTAACACTAAAAATAAACTCCTTATTTGTCATCAATTACCTCTTAATTAAAATATCATATGAAATCTTTCTAAAGGCAATGATTTAAATAAGGAGTTTGTGTGAACTTAAGCTCTTATTTCTCTATTAAATGGCTTACCTAAGCTAGCAGGACTCATTGTTTGGTTTTTAGAAGTTAAACTTAATACAATAATTACTACTAAATATGGAAGCATTACAAAGAATTCATAAGGAAGTGATAATCCAAGTCCCTGAACATTATATTGAATAGTCTGAGCAAGTGAGAAGAGTAATGCACCAAGCATAATCTTTACAGGATGCCAGTGACCAAAGTAAACGAGAGCAACTGCAATAAAGCCTCTTCCTGCAATTAATTCATCAGAGAACATCTTTGCTTGGCAAATTGAAAGGTAAGCACCAGCAATACCTGCTAAAGCACCACCAACCATTAAAGCCTCATATCTTGTTCTGTTTACATTTATTCCCATGGTATCAGCAGCTCTAGGATAAGTACCAACAGCTCTTACTTTTAAGCCCCATGGTGTTCTAAATAAAATGTAACAAGAAATAGGAACAAAGATGAATGCTAAATAAACCATAATGTTGTGTGAAAAGAAAATCTCACCAAGCACTGGAATTTTTGATAAGGCTGGAATTGGCATTGTTGGAAGTCCTGGGATAGACTGAGTTCCACCAACAAAGTGTCTAAATAGCGTTCCAGCAGTACCTACTCCAAACATTTGTAACCCGATACCAGCAATACCCTGAGGAGCTCTAAATGTTACACAAACAAGTCCAAAAAATAATCCAAGTAGTGCACCAAGTAAAGCGGCAAGAATAATTCCAACAAAATTATAGTAAAGTGGAACTGCGCCACCTCTACCAACTAAGAATGGAATTAGCATACCAACAAATGCACCTATAGCCATAATACCTTCACAGCCAAGATTGAATACTCCGGCCCTCTGGTTAAACATCTCTCCGATAGATGCTAAAAGCAATGCAACTGAAAAAGGAACTGTCATTGCTAAGATATTAATTAAAACGTCCATTATTTAGCCTCCTTTTCAAAGATATGTTTTACTTTTCTATATACTCTATCTTCGAGGTATTTATTTGATAAAATCATCTGAGTTGTAACAATTACAATGATAATTAAACCTTGCATAACCTGCACAATATTTGCAGGAACGTTTACTGCACGTGGAGCTAATGTTGAACCATAGATAATAAGGGCGAAGAAGAATGATGCAGGTATTATTCCAAGTGGATGGAGGCCACCAAATAGTGCAACTACAACAGCTGAGAAGCCATAGTTATTTGTTACACCTTCAATTGCTCTTCTATGTACACCAGCAATTTCAACACCCCCGGCAAGGCCAGCGAAGGCACCAGAGATAATCATTGCAACAGCAAGGTATGAAGATACATTAATACCACCATATTTAGCTGCTCTTGACTGTGAGCCACTTGCTCTCATCTTATAACCATAGCTTGTCTTCCACATTAATAAGTAAACAAAAACAGCTAATACAATAGCAATTACAATACCATAGTGTAATCTTCCAGTAATTCTTCCAAGTTCAATATTGCTTGTTAATCTCATTGATTGTGGAGTTCCAGATCCATTAACTTTTTCAGCTGGATCAAGCATAACAACTCTTAAACAGAATGAATAAAACTGTGCAGCAATATAGTTAAGCATTACAGTAGAAAGTAATTCTGAAACTTGTAGTTTTGCCTTCAATATACCTGGAATAAAGCCCCAAAGTGCACCTCCTAAAGCTGCCATTAAAAGAGCAAAAGGAAGTAAAATTGGTTTTGGAACATTTGGACAAGCAAGGGCTACAGCGGTAAATGCAAGAATACCCATAGCCATCTGTCC
>NZ_JAXEGN010000199.1:0-13183 GCF_034103065.1 Bullifex sp.
ATTGGATAGCAATAATATTATCCTTCTCAAGAGCTTCAATTAATCCATCATCGCTATAGCCTGAAGCAATTAATCCCTTGCCAAGCGTTTTAACACCTTGGTGGTGAAGACTATTTACTCTTAAGAAGCTTCCAAAAATACTATAAAGCTGAGTATTTTCTTTAATATTTAAACCATGACATGGATTTTCATAGTCATCATAGTGCTTATGATTTTTGTTTTCTAAATCTTGATATAATGTTCCTCCAAAAGCAACATTAATTAGTTGAAAACCTCTACAGATACCCAATATTGGCTTATTATGCTTTATTGCTGCTTTCAATAAAGCGAGATGAAATTCATCTTCAAAGGTATCGGTAGGACCACAAGCATTATCTTTTTCTTCCCCATAAAATGAAGGATCTATATCTTTTCCACCTTGAAAGAGTAAGCCGTCAACAATACCCATGTACTCTTCAATGTCTTCTGTTGGTAAAAGTAATAAAGGAATGCCTCCTGCTAAGGAGACAGACCTAAGATATGAATCACTTGTAATGTACCAAGAGTAATGGAAAGCACTAGGTTTGTTATCGTTTATTCTTTCTGAAACAATTCCTATTATTGGTTTTCTCATAAGCTTTTTAATAAGTGTCTTAAGAAACCCATTGTTCTAACAGCACTGTCATATTCGATGTGTTCATTTACAGAGTGAACATCAAATAAGTTTGGTCCGATAGATACAGAGTCCATGCCTGGAACAAGTGAGTTTATAATACCACATTCAAGACCTGCATGAATGCAAGTTACTACTGCGTCCTTTCCTGTATAGTTCTTATACTCTTCTACAACCTTATTGGTTAGTGCACTATTAGTATTAGGAGCCCAAGAAGGATATGAGTCGTTATAAATAACCTTAAAGCCCATAAGTTCAAATGCAGCACCAACTCTAAGAGCAGTTTCTTCTTTAGCACTTTCAACTAAAGATCGTGTTGATGAAAGAGCAGTAAGTTTACCATCTTTGTAGCTAATAATAGCAATGTTGTTTGAAGATTCAACAACACCCTTTACTGACTGGCTCATTGCTTGAACACCATTTGGAGCAAGGTAAATAGCTTCAATGAATGCAACAGAAGTTTTATTTTTAATAGCTTCTTTAGGCATATCTTCTAAGCGTTCAAGAGTGATAGTAATACCTGGATCTTGGATTTTATACTCGTTTTTAATATCCGCTGTAATATTTTCAACAATAATTTTTATTGTCTCTTCATCTTCTTTATCAACTACAAATGTTGCATAAGCAGATGATGGTATTACATTACTTCTAGTTCCACCTTGGATATCTGTTAATGAGTAAATAGGGAAGCGATGCATTATTCTAGCTAAGAGTTTATTTGCATTTGCTCTTTCTTTATGAATTTCACCACCACTATGTCCTCCAAGAAGGCCAGAGATAGAAAGCTTTAAGTGAACACTATCTTTATCGATTTCCTTTAATTTTACCTTCTTTTCAACATTAATCTGTAGGCCACCTGCACAACCAATATAAATAATTCCTTCTTCTTCGCTATCAATATTAATAAGTTTTCTTGATCGAATTAAATCAGCTTCAACATTATTAGCTCCGAGAAGCTTTGACTCTTCGCATACTGTAAAAAGAGCTTCAAGAGGTGGCATTTGAGGATCGTTTTCTTCTAAGAGTGCTAAAGCAAATGCAACTGCTACACCATTATCAGCACCAAGAGAAGTATCCTTTGCTCTAATGTAGTTGCCGTCTAAAACAACTTCGATAGGATCTTTTGTAAAGTCATGTGTAGATCCTTCTCTTTTTACACAGACCATATCCATATGTCCTTGTAAGCAAATAGGATCTTTGCCTTTTGCTCCTTCTTTGAACATAATTACGTTTCCAATCTTATCTGTTTTTACTTCAATATTGCGTTCTTTTGCCCAAGAAATAAGATAGGCTCTAACACCTTCTTCATTTCCTGATTCGCGTGGAATATTTGAGATTGCTTGAAAGTATTCCCATACTTTTTTCTCTTCAAGTTTATCGTACCACATTTACAAACTCCTTACTTAGTAATCCTCTCTTAAGCTCTCCGTCAATAAATAAGCCACCAAGAGAGAAGTCTTGATTAATAATTGTAATGTTAGCTCTGTATCCTGGAATTAATGCACCCTTATGCTTGAAATCATAGATTCTAGCAGGGTTTGATGAAGCCATTTGAATAGCCTGGTCAATTGGAATTCCCCATGAAACAATATTCTTAATACCATTTAGAAGTGTTAACGCAGAACCAAGGAATAAATCAGGATTATCTCTACTTACAAATGCTCCATCCTTTAGTAATGCAGGAACGCCATTAGCAGTTAATTCTCCTTTCTTTTGCATGGTTGGTTTTAATGAGTCAGTAACCATTACAATATTACTAATTGGCTTTTCTCTTAAAAGTAATTTAATTAATTCAGGGTGTACATGAATACCATCACAAATAATTTCAGCCTTCATATCCTGCTGTATCATGATAGCACCTACACAACCTGGGTTGCGGTGGTGGAGACGGCTCATAGCATTAAAAAAGTGAGTAGTATGTAAAATACCACATTGCATACCATCCATAATATTTTCATATGTAGCATTTGTATGTCCAGCAAGTAGTACGATACCTCTCTTTTGAGCCTCTAGAGCTAAAGTTCTCATGTGCTTAAGCTCAGGAGCAATAGTCATTGCTACTATCTTGCCTTCACCAGCTTCATATAGCTTGTTAAAGACTTCAAGAGATACACTTTGTAATCCTTCTGGGGCTTGAGCTCCTATTCTTTCTGGAGAAATAAAAGGACCTTCAAGGTTAACACCTTCAATTATTGCACCTTTTTCTTTTCCCATTGCTGCAACAATAGCTTTTGTTGAAGCAATCATTTTATCAAGTGAATCTGTGTATACAGTTGGTAGGAATGAAGTAACACCATTATCGGCTAATGCTTCACTCATTCCTAAAATAGATTCAGGATCACAATCTTCTGTTCCATATCCCCCAATACCATGGAGGTGTGTATCGATTAATCCAGGAACAATGTAAGCTCCCTTAACATCGATGATTTTTGTCTCAGAATCATCAAAATTTTTTTCGCCAAAGCGGCGCATCCTAAATACATCATCTATATTACCATCGCTATCGATTGAGATTGCACAATCTTTAATGACAGCAACACCAGAAATAATAGTTCCGTTAATTAATACATATTTTATGCTCATAGTAAAATGATACAACTAAAACTAATGCTTTGCGAGAGATTTAACCCATTTTTCACTTCTGTATCTTGGATATACAACCAATATTTTTGCAACCTCTTCTAGTGATGTCATAGCAACAACAATGTAAATAGGTAAAGCCAAGAAAGCAGCCCCTATGAAGGCCATTGAAACACCAATAAGCCAAACACAAGATGTTTCTGCGATAAGAGAGTACCTTGTATCTCCACCAGAACGAAGAATACCGACGAAAAGTACCATGTTTAAACTACAAAGAGGTTGGAAAATAGCCTTTACATATAAACAATAAGTAGCCATTTTTCTAATTTCATCTGAGACTTTAAACCAGGACGTAAATGTTGATGCAAATATTGCCATAGATAACCCCATTAAGGTACCAACTAATAAAGCTATTTTAAGTGTTGTTTTCGCTCCTTTCTTCGCTCTATTTAAATCTCCGTTTCCAATTATCTGTCCAAGTACAATGGTTGTTGCATTTCCAAGTCCCATAATAAAGACAAAGAAGAAGTTTGCAATTGATTCTGAAACGTTTATACAAGCAAGAGTATCAACACCAAGTCTAGAATAACCAACCTTATATGCAGTCATTCCAAGAGACCAAAATATCTCATTTAATAGTACTGGAGAACAGGTGATAATATAAGTTTTAATAAATGATATATCCCATTTAAATGCATTAATAGATTTTATTCTAAAAGGTTCTTTCTTGATGTATGTGTATGTAAGGATTATCAACATCTCAATAAATCTTGAAATAGTTGTTGCAATTGCAGCGCCTCTTGCACCAAGAGTTGGAAATGGTCCAATTCCAAATATTAATAAATAGTTTCCAATAGCGTTTAATGTGAGAGAAACGAAGGTTGCAGTTAAAGGTATTACAGCTTTTCCTACTGATCTAAATGCAATGCTATGGATAAATGATATAGCAAAAAATATGTAGCTAATTGCAACTAGACGTTGATATTCAGAACTAACAGAAACTACATCCGGAGTATCAGTAAAAATATAGACTATGTATTGAGGAGTAAAAAATGAGACTAAAGCAAAAATTAAAGAAGCAATAAAAGAAATAGTAAGAGCTAATGCTGTTACTTTTTGTAGGTCATTGTGCCTTCCTGCGCCATAGTATTGACTGAAAAATATTGATGCACCAGATGCAATACCAAAAATAAAAAGATTAACCAAAAAGAATATTTGGTTAGCAATACCAACTGCTGCAATTTGATTAGAACCTAGCTGACCTATCATTAAGGTATCTATAAAAGATAGAGATGATGAGAGTAGGTTTTGTAGCATTATTGGAAGTGCTATTGAAAAAAGAGTCTTAATAAATAATTTATCTTGAGTCATTGTTTAATATTTGCTTTAAAACAAATGTTTTGCAACCCATATAATTATTGCATGTGATTTAAAAACTGGGTTAACATATCGCTGTATGAAAAAAACATCAAATATTTTGTGTATTTTAAACCCTAATGCATCAAAGGGACAGGCTATAAAAAAAGTAGATGAAATAAAAAATGCTTTTGCAAAAAGAGAGCAAAGTGTTGATATTATCTTCACAAGTCAGAAAAAACAAGCAATTGTTCTAGCTTATCAAGGTGCAGAGGATGGTTATAATATTATCATTGCGGCTGGTGGTGATGGTACTGTAAATGAAGTTGCAAATGGAATATTAAAATCCAAAAAGAAAGTTTGTTTTGGAATAATACCTATTGGAAGAGGTAATGACTTTGCTTATATTGCAAAAATTCCAACAAATATTGATGATGCCGTAAATTTAATTTTAACTACTTCAGCAAATTATATTGATGTTGGTCTTCTATATTGTGGTAATGCACTTGATGGAAGATATTTTTTAAATGGTGCAGGCTTTGGGTTTGAGCCTCAAGTTAACTTTAAGGCTTCATCATATAGAAATCTAAATGGACCAATTAGCTACCTTGTTGCTTTTCTGTATTGTTTTTGTTTTATTCCTAAGCCATATGAAATTAAGATGATTGTTGATGATAAAGACATAAGTTTAAAGACTCAGCAGATTTCTGTATGTAATGGTAGAAGAATGGGGGGAGCCTTCATTATGGGGCCTAAAGCAGAAATAGCTGATGGTAAACTTGATGTAGTATATGCAAACCAACCGTTAAAGCGATTAAAGATAACAGCTTTAGCAATTAAATTTTTCTCTGGTACCCAATTAAAAACTAAATACATGAATATGGTAAATGCTAAAAATAGTGTTGAGATAAAGAGTAAAAAAGAAGAAATGTACATTCATGTTGATGGAGAAGAAATATCTAGAGATGCATCATTTTGTCGAATTGAGGTGATAAAAAAAGGATTAAGGCTTTTCTATAATGATCAATAATATACAAAGTCCCTTTTTTGTTTATGATAATTATATATTGTAAATAAAAATAGAGGGACTAAAATTTTTGTTGACTTCGCTTTTGGAATGGATTATTCTATAGACTGAGTTTTTAGGCCTGTAAAGGTCATTTTTCTGTATATTTTGGGAGTTTTCGTGGTTAAAGATTTAGTTCCCTGCGTACATTTTTATGATCAGGATTTTGTCGATATGTATGACCGCACCTGGGTTTGGATTGAGGAAAACTGGATTCAAAACCAAGATGATGAGCTCTTTCCTAATGGATTCTTTGTCGGGTGCAAAAGTGACGAAATAAACTTGTTTGATAACTGTATGACCTCAATTTCTTTGTCTTACAGTAATCAAAGTTTTGATGCGTATTCTCTGATAGATTTTTTCTACAAACAACAGACAGAAGATGGTCAAATATTTGAGAAATATGATAGCAAAACATTTAAGCCAATTGTCAGTGATGATAACCCAAAAGGTATTTGTCCTCCTCTTTTGCCATATGTAGAATATTGCTTCTATCATAAGATTGGAAACAAAAAGAGACTTAAGGAAGTTGTACCATATCTTGAAAAGTATTTTAGTTTTCTAGTTTCTAATTTCCAATGTCCAAATGGACTTTTCCATGTGCCTTTAAGTGCTTGTCATTTAGGAAATGTACCTAGATACAATACATACTACCCTATCGATTTTAATGCGATGATGGCAGTTGCAGCACTTTATATGTCAAACATTGGTGATATTCTAAATGATAAAGAGTTAAGCTTCAGATATAAGAGAGTTTATTTCTCATTAAAAACACGTATCAACAGTATGATGTGGAGCGATGAAGATCACTTCTACTATGACATTGATAAAGATGAGAAGTTAATCAAAAATAAACACATTGGTTCTTATTGGACAATGCTTGCTGAAATTCCTAATGATGAATATGCAAGTTTCTTAATTGAGGATTTAAAAGATCCAAATGAGTTTGGTACTGATAACCCATTCCCATGTGTTCCAGTTTCTAATCCTTGCTTTAGTGAAGAAGGTAATGGATATTGTGGTGGTGTAGTTCCTTTCTACACTTATATGGTTATTAAGGGCTTAAATAAATATGATTCATTTATTTTTGCAAGAGAATGTGCAATTAGACATATGTACTTCATCCTTGATACCCTCCATCCAGATGGTGAAACAGTAGGTGATGTATGGGAATCCTATAAGCCAAATAAAGAAGGTGCTTCACTTTCTCTTGATGGTAATTTCGTAAATACGAAGAGATATCTTGCTATGATTAGTTTGATTACAATTACTTTAATGATTGAAAACATCATTGGTCTTGAGATTTCTCTTCCAAGAAAAACTGTTGACTGGACAATGACTAGTCTTGAGTCAATGGGTATTGAAAAACTATCGTTAAAGAGAAATAACATCACAATCTTATCTAATAAAAATATTAGAGGATGGGAAATTAGACTTGAGAGTGAAAAACTGTATTACTTCACAATCATGATTCTCGATGAAAATAAGAAAAAGACACTTCCAATCCCTTCTGGTAAGTGTTCGATGTTAATTGATAAGCTATGATTTCTTTAAGGACTTCTTTATAGGAGTCCTTTTTTTTAATAAAAAGTGAAACATTGTTTCATTTTTAACTTGAAAGTTAAAGATAACCATTTTATACTTATTGTATAAATGAGTTATTAATAAACGGAGGATAAATATCATGAACATGAAAGATTTCTCACTTGAGGGAAAAGTTGCATGGGTCACAGGTGCTTCTTATGGTATCGGATTTGCTATTGCTTCAGCTTTTGCAACTGCTGGTGCAAAGATTGTTTTTAATGACCTTAAGCAGGAATTTGTTGATAAAGGTATGAAGGCATATGCTGATGCTGGTATTGAAGCTAAGGGTTATGTCTGTGATGTTACAAATGAAGAACAGGTAAATGCTACAGTTGCTCAGATTATAAGCGAATTTGGTAAAATTGATATTCTTGTTAACAATGCAGGTATCATTAAGAGAATCCCAATGTGTGATATGTCTGCTGCAGATTTCAGACAGGTAATTGATGTTGACCTCAATGCACCATTTATTTGTGCTAAGGCAGTTATCCCTAACATGATTCAAAATGGTCATGGTAAGATTATCAACATCTGTTCAATGATGAGTGAACTTGGTCGTGAAACAGTTAGTGCTTATGCAGCTGCTAAGGGCGGCCTCAAGATGCTCACAAAGAACATTGCTTCTGAATATGGTGAATTCAACATCCAGTGTAATGGTATTGGACCAGGATACATTGCTACACCTCAGACAGCTCCATTAAGAGAGATTCAGCCAGATGGTTCACGTCATCCATTTGACCAATTTATCATTGCAAAGACTCCAGCAGCTCGTTGGGGTAATCCTGAAGACCTCCAGGGTCCAGCAGTATTCCTTGCAAGTGATGCTTCAAACTTTGTTAATGGTCATATCTTATACGTTGATGGTGGTATTCTTGCTTATATTGGTAAGCAACCTAAGTAATAAGTTTTGACTATTGCTTCAAGCAGCCTTCGTTCTTTCGAGGGCTGTTCTTTTTTTTACTTTTTTCCTATAAAGTATTCATTGTCATGAAAAAAATATTAATTTTAATCTTACTAACTCTACTATTATTTTCTTGTTCAAATGAAAAAGCTAAAGACACAATCAATGTAGCTCTTTCACAGGAAATGCCCACTCTAGATGTGCATAGAAACTCCTCACAAGTAATTAGATACATTTTATGTGGAAATACTTTAGAGCGATTAATTGATCTAGATGAGAATGGTAATATAGTAACAACATTAGCAAAAAGCTATTCTCAAAGTAATGGCGGCAGGAAGTGGAGTTTTATAATTAAAGATGATGTAATGCTTCATAATGGTAGAATCATGAATAGCGAAGACGTTGTTTTATCTTTAAATCGCTGGATTGAATACTATCCTGCGATAAAGAAGATTGCAGGATCTTCTAGGTTTTCAGCTAATAATAATGAAGTATTTATTGAGTTTGATAATCCTGTAATATTTTTTGATCAAATAATGGCTTCAAGTCCATATGCTGCAGTTGTAATAGCTAAGGAAGCTCTTGAGAAAACAGATGATAAAGGTTTTTTAACCTCTTATATTGGAACAGGACCATATATATTCGAAAAATATGAATCGGGACAAGCTGTTACCTTAAAGCGATTTGAAAACTATAAAGGTGAAAAGCTGGCAAAGGTTGAGACAATAAAATATCACTTTGTTCCAGATAGTGTAGTAAGGACACTTGGATGTGAAAGTGGAAAGTATGATTTTATTAATGATGTAATGAGCTCTGACTTTGAAAGGCTAAAGAAAAATGATGATTTAGTTCTTTCATTAGGTGATGAAGCTGGTTCTTTTGTTTTGCTTTTTAACAAAAAAGGGCCTCTTGCAAAAGAAAATTATATTCGAAGTGCTGTAAATTATGCACTTGATTTAAATGGTGTTATGAAATCTTGTTATGGAGATGAAGGATATACTTTAAATCCTAGCTATATGGAAGAGTGGCAAAAGATTTGGTTAGTTGATGGAATTGAAGAATATTACAACATCAATGATAAAGAAAAAGCAAGAAAGATTTTAGCTGAAAATGGCTATGATGATAGTGTTTTCACAATCTTAACAAGTAACCTTTCTAATATGGATAAGAGTGCTCTATTTATAAAGGATGAGCTAGAAAAGATTGGTATGAAGGTTGAAGTAATTATTGTTGATTGGTCAACAATGATGGCTTATAGAAGTGATCCAGATAAATATGATCTTTGCATTACTGCGATGACAAGTGTCCCTGTACCATCTTTAAAATTATATTTTGATCCTGAATATGCAGGGTGGTCTGATGATGAAAAACTGCAAAACTTACTAAAAGATTTTAATAGTAGTGAAGATTTAAGTAGTGCATTAAAGCTTTGGGAAGAAATTCAAATGTATTCATTTAAATACCTTCCTGTTATAGTAGCAGGCCACTATAACAGTGGATATTTATATAGAAAGGAGCTTAAAGGCGTTATAGAGAATAATGGGTTTTACTTCTATAACGCATATTTTTAGAAGTTAATTCTTCCTTTTATAGATCTTGCAAGGGTTAATCTATCGGCATACTCTAAGTCTCCTCCGATAGGAAGCCCTGCTGCAAGTCTTGATACAACAATATTTGTTGATGATAAAATATGTCTAATATATAGAGCTGTTGTATCACCTTCCTCTGTTGGGTTAGTAGCAATAATAACCTCTTTAAAAGAGCCCTCACTAATACGTTTCTTTAGTTCATTAAAAGAAAGATCATCAGGACCAATTCCATTGAGAGGGTCGATAGCACCACCTAATACATGAAAAAGACCATTGTAAATACCACTATTTGTAATAGTCATAACATCCTGTGGTTGCTCAACTACACAAAGTAATGTTTGGTCTCTTTTCACATCACTACAAATTTCACAAGGGTCTGATTCTGTATAGGCACCACAAATTGAACACTTGTGAATTTTTTCCTTTATAGTTCCAATAGCCTCTGAAAGCTTAACATTATATGTTTCATCACATTTTAGTAGGTGATACGCCATCCTTGTTGCACTCTTTGAGCCAACACCAGGGAGTCTAGAAAGCTGTTTGATTAAGTTTTCTAATGCATTCATTGTGGAAAGCCACCAAATAACTGACCTAAATCTTGAGTTTGTGATAACTTCTTTTCATCAAGCTTTTGCATTGCATCATTTACTGCTGCTACAACTAATACTTCCAAAGTTGATTTATCACCGATTTCATAAACTTGATTTGAAATAGAAACTCCCACAACTCTGTTTTTACCATTAACTGTTACTTCAACCATGCCAGCGCCAGAAGAACCTGTAACAACTAGTTTTTCCATTGAAGCTTCTAATTCTTTTACTTTTTCTTGAAGAATATTTAAATCAAATCCAAAAGGGTTTTGCATTTTTCCTCCTATTATTCACTTATTATTGTGCCTCTAAAGCAAGAAGCGATCTTTTCTAATGTTGGGTTCACTCTCTCTTTAGGCTTCTCAAAATAGTAGCTATTAATTGCTCCATCAAAGCCTGTAAGGTTAAAAAGGAGTTCCTTAATTAACTTTACATTATTTCTAATTGTTCTTGCAGGGAGCTGAGAATCAGTTCTTAACTCTAGAGTACCATCCTCTGCTAATAAACAATCATTAATATTGTTTAATGCATTCTGAAGCCCAAAGACACTTTCTACATCACTCATTTGTGAAATAGTTTTAATATCCTCAATGGTGGGAACTCTCTTTTCTTTATTGCTGTTTTCTTGTACTTCTACTACTTCCTCTTTTTGTTCAACAACAGGAGATGAAGGAGTAGGTTCTTCAACTTTTTTCTTTTCTTCTACCTTAGGCTGTTCGCTAATAGTTGAAGACGATACAACAGCTAATGCTCTTTCCTTTACAACAGTAACCTTTCCTGCTGTAACATCCTTTTTTAGCTCTTCAAGTTTTTTAACTAAATCCTCTGGAGAAGAAAGATAAGGAAGCTTTGAAAGACGTGATATAAAGAGTTCAACTTCAAATCTTGGAGATATTGAATATCTAATTTCTCTATATAGTTGTAGTAGTGATCTTAATGCTGCTTCAACTTGACTAGCCGTTAGTAGAGCAATGATTTCATCTGGAATTTCTTCCATCCTCATATTTAACATTTCTTCATTTGTAATACCTTGTTTAATAAAAAGGAGTGCTCTAAAGAATTGAGTTAAATCTCGAATACATTGTTCTACAGAAATACCTTTAGAAAGAATTGAGTTAAAGATTCCAATTGCACTTGATACGTCATTTTTAAGTGTCGAAAGAACGATTGATGCAACTTGGTCACTTGAGACAAATCCTAATTTGTTTTTGATTTTCTCAAGTGTAATATGATCTTGTGAAAATGCAGCAACTTGGTCGAAGAGGGTATATGCATCACGCATAGAACCATTTCCTTCTCTTGCGATCCAGAAAAGTGCATCTTCATCAGCTTTGATATTCATTTCACTAGCAGCTTCTCTTAAACAACCTTTAATGGTTTCAAGTGGAATTAGTTGGAAGTGGAATTGCTGACATCGAGATCTAATTGTTGCAGGAACTTTTTGAAGTTCTGTAGTTGCAAAGATGAAAATTATGTACTCAGGTGGCTCTTCAATAGTTTTTAAAAGTGCATTGAAGGCACTAGTACTTAGCATGTGCACTTCGTCAATAATGTAAATTTTATATCTTGAAGATTGTGGTGGAAATAATACTTCATCTTTAATTACTCTAATATCGTTAACACTTGTATTAGATGCACCATCAATTTCAATAACATCTACACTATAGCCTTGTGAAATTTCTTTACATGAAACACACTCTCCACAAGGATGAGCTGTAGGTCCATGTTCACAATTTAATGCTTTTGCAAGAAGGCGAGCAGAAGAGGTTTTACCAACACCTCTTGGGCCTGAGAAAAGATAAGCATGTGCTATTCTTCCGCTTTGTATGGCATTTTCTATAGTTGATACGACAAATTCCTGTCCGACTAATTTATCAAATGCTTGAGGTCTTTTCCTTGTCGCTGTTACTTCGTATGCCATTTTATCTCCTTAGAATAAGAAAAGTATAACATGAAAAAGAATCTTAAAGCCATTACCCCCTTTTCAAAAGTAAAAAAATCATTCATATTACAGGTAAAGAGAAGTTGTGGGTTTGTTAGGTTCGACTCCTAAGTCTTCTATAGCGACAGATCCCAGGCAATATACGCCTCCCAACCCCGTCAGGACAGGAATGTAGCAGCGGTCAGAGGATGTTATATGTGACCTGGTTCATTTGTCGCTTTTTTATTTGAAATAGATAATAATAAATGCGACTATATAATAAAGGGGAAAGAGTGGATTATTATAGTTGTATAGTTGCCTTCTCTTTATTAGCAATGCTTTGCCTTACTATGCTTGTAAAAGCTAATGTGCTAATAAAGGAAGAACAGAAAAAAAGATTTTATCTTTCTTATACTTTGATTATTATTTCCTTAATCTCAGAGTGGGGTGCAATAGCAATGAATGGCATGCCACTGTGGAGTATTTCTTTTCATAAATTTATTAAGCTAATTGATTACGTAATAACTCCTGTTGCAGGTATGTTCTTTTACCGACAAGTTTCAAATAAGAAATTAGATTTTTTCCCAATTTCAATAATGGTAATAAATTTAGCTATACAGATATGTTCTTTATTTACGGGCTGGACCTTTTACATTGATGATTTAAATATATATAGGCATGGAGAGTATTATTGGTTTTACATAATTATTTATATTCTTTCTATTATATATGTTGTTTATGGGTTTTTAACTTATAGTAAAGAATATACACAAAGGAATAAGGCTACTCTTTATTTAATTGTCCTTACATGTTTAGTTGGTATTGGTTTTCAAGAGTTGGTTAGTAATAATATTCGAACAACCTGCTTATCTCTCTCAGTATGTTCTATTTTACTATACATCTATTATATAGATTTCCTTATTCAAAGAAGTGATAAACAAATA
>NZ_JAXEGN010000200.1:0-3756 GCF_034103065.1 Bullifex sp.
TAAGCTCTACATCATATTCTTGTAAAATAGAGACTATCTTATTAATAACAAATTCTGGTAATTCTTTTATCTTTGTTATGATTTCTTCTATGTTCATTTTATACTCCTAAACATAGATTAATCCCATTACCACGACATATAATGTCGTAGTTCAACAAAAATTAACTATAGCCACAAGATTAAAGCAATGCTTGATACATTAATTGAGGTTGGTTTATCTTATATTTCATTAGGTCAACCATTATCGACATTCTCTGGTGGAGAACGACAAAGAGTAAAGCTTGCTCAAAATATAAAGAAGAAAGGTAATATCTATATTTTAGATGAGCCAACAACAGGACTTCATGCAGCTGATATAAAAAAGATTGTAAATATCCTTGAAACAATAATTGATAGAGGTAATAGTGTTATTGTAATTGAACATACCACAGATGTAATGAAACTTGCTGATTACATTATTGATATTGGTCCTGATGGTGGATCAAAGGGAGGTGAAGTTGTCTTTACTGGCAATCCAAAAGAGATGATTGAAAACTCTAATACTATCACAGCCCAATACCTAAGGAGATAATTATGGATTTTCGATTTGCAGAAAGAAAAGATTGTGCTCTTATTTTAAGTTTTATTAAAGAACTAGCTAAATATGAACACTTAGAAAATGAAGTAGTTGCAACAGAAAAGCTATTAGAGGAATGGATTTTTGATAATAAAAAAGCAGAAGTAATCTTTGTGCTTGAAGAAGATAAAGAAGTTGGTTTTGCTCTTTTCTTTTATAATTTTTCGACCTTTTTAGGTAGAGCAGGAATCCATTTAGAAGACTTATTTGTACTTCCTGAATATAGAAAAAAGGGCTATGGTAAAGCAATCTTAAAAAAACTTGCTCAAATTACTGTTGAAAGAGGTTGTGGCCGCTTAGAATGGTGCTGTCTTGATTGGAATACACCTAGTATAGAGTTTTATCAATCTCTTGGGGCAAAACCTCTCTCCGATTGGACAATTTTCAGAGTTACAGGAGATACCCTAATTACTCTAGCCAAGTAATTATTTTATAGGAAAACAGATATCTATCTCCATATAGCCATCAGCTCTTATTAGGCGATAGATATCTATTGTTGGTCTTTCATCAAGTCTATTTCCTGTTTGGTATAGCCAATTGCATAAAGCCTTTTGGTAAACCATAAACATATATTGTGGATAACCTTTGAAGTGATATACCGCGTATTTACCACCTTCAAAGGTTTTAATTAAATGAGTATCATCGTTAAAACTATCAGGAACAGTTAGACAAATTTCAAACATACATTTATCTTCATCTGTTATTGTTGGGTCATCGATAGTACATTCAATAAATGTCGTTTTATTATCAATGAAAGAAGCATATTTATCCAAAAATTTATTCCATGCTAAGGGAAGATCATGATAATTTCCTATTTTTCTTTCATATAGTACCTTAATCGGAGATAAATACTCTATTGAAATTAATTTTGATGGATTGGTTATCTCCTCTATTGATTTTTCTTGATAAAAAGAACTCTTTTTAACAATCTCTTCACTATTACGTCTAAAGTCTGTTGGAGACACATTTAATTGCTTTTTAAAGGCTGTTGCAAAATTTGAAGAGGAGTAACCATAATCAATTCCAATATCAGTTATACTTCTCTCTTTTTCTATTTTAAGTTTTAAAGCACTCCTTTCTAGTCTAATACGCTTAATAAATTGGTATAAAGCCTCATCGGTGTGCTCTTTAAATAGTCTCATTAAATGGTACTTAGAATAAGCACAGTGAGAGGCAACATCATCAACACAGATATCTTCATCTATATGCTCAAATATGTATTCAATTGCTTGGTTGATGATATTGCTATCAATATTCTTATTCTCTTCCATCAAAACCACCCCTACGATGCTTTAATATAAGATATGTTGTTACTATAGCTGTCAATAGCTCTGTCATCGGAGCTGCTGCCCATATGCCTCTTAATCCCCAGAAGTATGGAAAAAGATATGTAAATAGTAATAGTAATACTATTCCTCTAAGAGATGAAATAATTGCAGAGGACTTTGCATCACCACAACTGGTGAAATACATAGAACTAATTACATTATATCCCATCAGAAGAAATGAAATTGACATAAAGTAAAATCCTTCTATAACCATATTGCTTGTTGTAATACTTAAACCAAATAAAGAGGCGTAATCTCTTCCTAAAAATATAAAGGAAATAGCAAATATTAAGCCAACACAAGTAACTATTTTATTAGTTATTTTTCTAATATCAATCGATAGGCTAAAATCCTTTGCTCCTTGTATTATGCTAATAAGAGGGCACATACCTTGTCCAAATCCTATTGCTATCATGCTAAAGCAATAGACAGCAAAACCAAGCGTTGTAAAGGCAGCAACACCTTCTTTTCCTACATAACGCATTAAAACATAATTAAATGAAAACATTGATATTGCACTTGCCATCTCTCCAATAAACTCTGAAGAGCCATTAAATAACATTTGTTTTGTAAGCATTTTGTCGTATTTGTATGTTTTTATTTTCAAGCCCGCTCTACTCTTAAAGAAATATAATAGTTCAAGAATACAAGAAAGAATTTGAACAAATAGTGATGCATATGCACTACCTGTTACACCCATATTGAATTTTACCATCAAAATATAATCTAAAATGCAGTTTAATAGAGCATTCAATATACTAACAAACATGCAAAATTGAGGTTTTCCATTGAGTCTGATGAATATTCCAAGTGTAGTACTTAATACCATAAATGGATAAGCAAATAGCATTATTTGATAGTATTTTGTGAAGTATACTGCGAGATTACCTTCTGCTCTTAATATGTTTAATATTGGAGAAAATAAAGCAAATACTACTATTGATGTAATAGTACATATAATAAGTGTACATACAATTGTTTGAGTAAATACTTCAGAAGCTCTTTTTTCATTTTCAGCACCTAAAAGCTGACCAGCAACTACAGATCCACCTACTCCTAAACATAATCCTAAGCCCAGAAATAAATAAAGAATTGGCAGACCAAGATTTATTGCTGCTAAAGCTTCTTCACCAACAATATTTCCAGTAAAAAAACCATCAGTAATAGTAATTAATGTTGTTAACAACATTGAAATAATACTAGGTATTGCATAGCTAAGTATTACTTTTACCTTGTTGTTTTTTATTATTGTTATATCCATGAACTCGCTCTCCTATATCCTAGATAGTAGAGCTTTATATTGATAATAACTTCTGAAAACGTGCTATGTTAAAAAATTACCTCACCCAAGATATTTGGATGAGGTATTAACAGATTGTTATGTATTACTTCCTGGTCTTTCTCCTCTTCTCAAGGTTTGAAACAATTAATGCACAAGCAGCATCACCTGTGATATTAACAGTTGTTCTACCCATATCAAAGATTCTATCGATACCAGCAACAATTGCTATACCATCAATTGGAAGTCCTACTGATGAAAGAACCATAGCAAGCATTACCATACCAGCACCAGGTACACCTGCAGTACCAATCGATGCTAATGTTGCTGTTAATACAATAGTAAGCATTTGAGGAAGTGTTAAATTGATTCCATAGCACGATGCGATAAAGATTGCACATACACCTTGATATATTGCCGTACCATCCATGTTAATTGTTGCACCTAACGGTAATACAAATGAGGACACTTGATTATCACCACCAAGATCATCAACACACTTCATATTAATTGGAAGAGTACCAACAGATGAT
>NZ_JAXEGN010000201.1:0-17369 GCF_034103065.1 Bullifex sp.
TTCTAAGGCTCTATGGTCAAGTAAGTAAAAAAGAAATACATATGAAGATGATTAAGACTCCATATGTATTAAAAGTAGCTGTATAGAAAGCAGTAGCGGTGTCATGGATGCACCCGTGGCTAAACTCCACGATGCTCTGGCAATTCAATTGCCGAGTAATTCACACAATAAATACTTGTACAATAGAGCTTAAAAAACTATAGTTTTATTAATTCTATTAGGAAAAACGAGGTGCTACTATGGCTAAGGATATTGACTGGTCAAGCCTTGGGTTTGGCTATATTAAAACTAATTATCGTTATACAAGATCTTGGAAAGATGGCAAGTGGGACGAAGGTGGTCTTACAGATAAAGCTGAAGTAACAATTAGCGAGTGTGCAGGTGTTTTACAATATGCACAAACAGGTTTTGAAGGCTTAAAGGTTTATAGAACAAAGGATGGTCACGTTGTTGCTTTCCGTCCTGATTTAAATGCTGCTAGATTACAGAGCACATGTCGTCGTCTTATTATGCCTGAAATTAGCGAAGAAGACTTCTTGAAGGCACTTGATGAATTAATTAAAGCAAATATTGATTATGTTCCACCTTTTGGTAGTGGTGCAACTCTTTATGTTAGACCTTTTATCTATGGTTCAGGTCCTGTAATTGGTGTTAAGCCAGCTCCTGAATATGAGTTTAGAATGTTCTGTACTCCAGTTGGACCATACTTTAAGGGTGGTGTAAAGCCAATTAAGCTTCTTCTTTCAGATTATGATAGAGCTGCTCCTCATGGAACAGGTAATATTAAGGCAGGCTTAAACTATGCAATGAGTATTTATGCTGGTGAGCATGCTCATAGCCTTGGTTATAATGAGAATATTTACCTTGATTCTGCAACAAGAACATATGTTGAAGAAACTGGTGGCGCTAACTTCTTATTTGTTACAAAGGACAATAAGGTTGTTACTCCTAAATCAAATACAATTCTTCCTTCTATTACTAGAAGATCATTAATGATTGTTGCTAAAGATTATCTTGGTCTTGAAGTTGAGGAGCGCCCAGTAAGATTCGATGAGGTTAAAGACTTTGCTGAATGTGGCCTTTGTGGTACAGCTGCAGTTATTTCTCCTGTTGGTCTTGTTCATACTAATGATGGTGATATTTGTTTCCCTTCTGGTATGGAGAATATGGGTCCAGTTATTTCTAAGCTTAGAGAGACACTTACTGGTATTCAGATGGGTGAAATTGAGGCTCCAGAAGGTTGGATTCACAGAATCTGCTAAAATAATGATATCTAGTATCAATCCACGGATTTATTTCCGTGGTTTTTTATTGAAAAATTAAAAAGGTCGAAATTAATCGACCTTTTTGAGAACAGTTTTTTCTTAACCCTGTAGGGAATCAGATAACAGTACCTGACTTAATTACAGCGTTCTTGTTGATGACGATAATTCCGTCGTGGATTGAGTACATCTCGAAATCGCCTTCTGGACGAGGGATGTCATCAATACCAATTCTACAACCATCACCAATTCTTACGTTCTGGTCAATGATTGCTCTTCTAATAATAGTACCCTTACCAATACCAATGTTTGGGATACCTCTTCTAGCATTTTCAGCTCTTTCTTCTTCTGTTTCATAGTGGCTAGCACCCATGCAGTATACACCGTCAAGAGAAGCACCAGACTCAATGATAGTTCTTACACCAACGATTGAGTTAACAATGTAAGCGTTAGTGATGATAGAACCTTCAGAAGCGAGGGAGTAAGAAATATTACAGAAGTTCATCTTAGTTGCAGGAAGGTGTCTTCTGTGTGTATAAATCGGCATTTCCTCATTGTAGAAGTTGAACTGAGGTGCGATAGAAGCAAGATTAAGGTTACATTCATAGAATGCCTTGATTGTTCCGATATCTTCCCAGAAGCTATCAAATAGATATGCTGCTACTGGTCTTGTCTTAATTACTTCTGGAATGATTTCTTTACCGAAATCTGTGAAGTCGTTATTAAGCATCTCTTCCATTGCCTTAGCATTGAAGATATAGATACCCATACTTGCAAGATATTCATTAGATGCATCAACTTTCTTATTTAATTCTTTCTGCATGAATTCTTCATGTACACGATATGCTGAGATATCCATGTCACTAGCTGGCTTCTCGTAGAAAGACTTAATCATACCTTGTTCATCAGCTCCGATGATACCAAGGCCTGTAGCTTCAGATCTTGAAATAGGCTTAGCAGCAATTGTAAGCTCAGCACCTGTTTCAATATGTCTGTCGAGCATATCTCTGAAGTCCATAGAATAGAGCTGGTCACCTGAAAGAATAATGTAATAATCAGCATTCTGATCATGGAAGTGCTTGAGGTTCTTTCTTACAGCATCAGCTGTACCCTGATACCAGCTTTCTGATGTATATGTTTGTTCAGCAGCAAGAATCTCTACAAAGCCACCTGAGAACTGATCAAACTGATATGTATTTACAATGTGGTTATGTAATGAAGCTGTATTGAACTGAGTCAAAACATAAATCTGGTTAATTCCACTGTTCAAGCAGTTTGAAATAGGAATATCAACGAGACGATATTTACCTGCAAATGGAACAGCTGGTTTTGATCTATCCATTGTTAAAGGATAGAGTCTTGTGCCTCTACCACCACCAAGAATAATAGCGATAGCTTTTTTCTTTTTTCCCTTACCTTTCATTTGGTACCTCCAAGTAGTTTACCATATATCTTAATATATTCTTCTGCACTTTCATTCCAAGAGAAATCACTCTTTAACGCATTAATACGTGCTTCAGTAAAATGTACTTTATCATTATAGAATGTTATCGCTTGGTTAACAATGTTATAAATTGAATTTGGACTAAGTTCCTCGAAAAGAAATCCATTTCCATGGATAATATCTTCATTAATATTGATGATACTATCAGCAAGTCCACCTGTTTTATGAGCAATTGGAAGTGTTCCATAAACAAGTGAATACATTTGATTTAGTCCACAAGGTTCATAACGTGATGGCATTAAGAAGTAATCACATGCACCTTCTACGATATGAGATAGTTCTTGAGAGAAAACAATATTAACACTTACATTGTCAAATCTAGCACCAATATCCTTTAATTTATCTTCATATCGTTTATCACCAGTACCGATGATAATAAATTGACATTTACCTTCTCTTGCAATTTTCTCAAGGGCAGGAACATCACCATCTAAGAGCTCATGGAAACCTTTTTGATCAGCAATTCTACTAATCATACCAATTAGTGGAATATCTGGATTTACAGCTAAATTAAACATCTTCTGAGCCTTAAGCTTTAACTTTGCTTTTCCACTTTGATCTTTTGCTGAAAAATGTTCTTCAAAGAATACATCTTTCTTTGGATTCCATTCTTTTTTATCAATGCCATTAAGAATTCCAGAAAGGGTATTTGATCTTGATTTTAATAAATCATTTAAACCGCATCCTTGTTCTGCTGTTTGGATTTCTTTTGCATAAGTAGGGGATACTGTTGTAATGTGATCTGCATATTCAAGTCCGCTTTTTAGCATATTAAAGCGTTTTTCTAAGCCTTTTCCAGAAAGAAGTTTTTCAGTAGGTTTAACATTAGAACGAATTAAATCAAAGCGTGAGAAATCACCTTGGTAGGCAAGATTATGAATAGTAAATACTGTTTTTACTTTTAACTTTTCTTCTTTTGCAAGGTACATTGCAGGACCAGCAGTCCAGTCATGAGCATGTAATACATCTACTTTCCAATCACTTTGCTTAATATATTCAATAGCGGCTTTAGAAAGAAGTAAAAATCTGTATGCATTATCACTATATGGTGAAAAAGAAGTATCGCCATAAATACCTTTTCTTGCTGAAAAAAGTGGGTGGTCAATTGCAAGGTAATCAACTTTCTGAACCTTTTTTACCAAAATTGTAATTGTTTCTTCTTTTGATAAAGTTGATACAGTAATAGTTCTTTCTTTCTTAAATCCTTTTTTGTCAATGAACCCATATAAAGGCATCATAACCTTTACAGAGTTTCCTATTTTATTAATAGACGACGAAAGAGCTCCAACAACATCTGCAAGTCCACCAGATTTTGAAAATGGAACAGTTTCGGAAGTTAGCATCAAAATGTTCATAGTTAAATTACACAATAGCCTTTTCTCGAAGTCAAGCAAAAAAGCCTAAATAAGTTAAAAAAAGGCATAAAAAAGTCCGACAGGTGCATTGTCGGAAATTACTGGATAAGCAAAATTATTAAATTGAACTAACTTTAATTAATGATAAATTATCTATCTTATCAGATATGTTATCCAAGCAATAAGATTCCCCATTTACTGTAATACATTCAACCGTATAATAGTTTGTATTTGAAGTAATTTCATAAAAATTCTTTGAAAAAGTAATGTAAGCTTTTGAATATACTTCAGCTTTCATATTAAGTACTACTTTTTCTACCTTTGCAAAAAGGCTACATGAAATACTAATTAGGAAAAGAAGCATAACAATCCTTCTCACATAATCTCCTTTTCCCCTGTTTCTTTTAAATTATCAAAATGTATTGCAGTTGTCAATAATTAAGAATATTAAGTTCGAGATATGTACTTTTCAGCCATATGAGCAGCTAAAGCACCATCACTAGCAGCTGTTACTACCTGTCTAAATGGGGTGGTTCGTACATCACCTGCAGCAAAAATACCATTTTGAGAAGTTCTTAATAATTCATCTGTAATAATAAAACCTGAATTATCTGTTTTGATTAAACCTTTGAATGGGGTAGATGCAGCTTCAATACCTGTGAAAATAAATACTCCATGAGTTTCAACTACGCAGTTATCATCTAAAGTAATGGAAGTTACTTTATTATTTCCATTAATCGAAATAACATTTTTTTCTAAAAGTAGCTTGATATTCTTTGTTTCTTTTACTCTATTAACAAGTATTTCCTGTGCTCTAAATTGGTTTCTTCTATGAATAAGAGTAACACTATTAGTAATTTTTGATAGATAAAGTGCTTCTGTTAAGGCTGTATCGCCTCCTCCAATTACAACAACATCTTTGCCCTTATAAAATGGTCCATCACATGTTGCACAGTAACTAACTCCACGACCTTCAAATTTATCTTCTCCAGTTACTCCTAGCTTCTTATGAGTTGCGCCTGTTGCGATAATTATTGCTTTTGCTTGATAACTATCATTTTCTCCAATAGCTGTGAAATAGTCTGACTTTGTTATACTTGTAATGTTGTCATATACTATTTCTGCTCCAAAGCTTTCCGCTTGTTTTTGTAAATTGTCAGCAAGAGTAAAACCAGATATTGGAGAGACTGAAGGGTAGTTTTCAATTTTGTCGATGTACATCAATTGGCCACCTGGTGCCATGCTTTCAACCACTAAAGTATCAAGGCCATATCTAGAGCAGTAAATTGCTGCACTTAATCCTGCGGCTCCTGCGCCAATTATGATTACATCTTTCATTAGTTATCCTCGTTTGCAAGCTTTTTTAGAAGTGCTTCTTCAGCATCACTTCTTCTAATATAAATTGGTCCTTGTCCGATATCATCTTCACCTTGACTATGATATTGATCAATTCCAAGTTTAACCATAACACCACCTAAAGGACGGAAACATTGGTCATCAGTAATTATTTTTACTTTTGGATCAATTAAAGCTGAAAGCTTGTTTGAGAATGCTGTTGCATCTGGACCTGTTACCAATATTGAAGATTCATTTTTAATTTCATCTAAAATATCTTCAGCATTTCCATCTAAGTCTTTAATTAACTTACCATCCTTATAAATTCCAATATAATAACGTTTCTTCTTTGCATCAATAACACTAATTTTGATAGCTGGATAATCTGGAGTGGCTTCAGCAATTACTTGAAGTGTTGGTACACTAACTAATGGTATTCCAAGAGCTAGGGAAATTCCTTTGAGCGTTGAGAATCCAATTCTTAAGGATGTAAAAGAACCAGGTCCTCGAGTTGCTACTAAAAGGTTTAAATCTTTAAAAGAAATATTAGATTCACTTAAAATTGATTTTATCTCAGAGAGAAGTTCCTCTGAGTGTTGTCCATCCTTTTTTATCATGCGTACATCAAGTTTATCATCATTTAAAAGAGCTATGTGTAATATAGCTGTTGATGTATCTACTGCAAGTACTTTCATAGTTCTATTCCTTTAATATCGATAATTCTTTTTAAATCTTTATCAATAGTGATGTTAATAAAGATTGTATTATCAGGAAGCATGTCTTCGATTTTTTCACTCCACTCAATCAGAGTTACTCCATCAGGGTAGAGGAAATCTTCTCCACCCATTGATTCAAACTCATCTTCGCCACTTAATCTGTATAAATCTAGATGATACATCTTTAAAACACCATCATATTCTTGTACTAGGGTGAAAGTAGGGCTAACTATTGCTTCTGTAATACCTAAGCCTTCAGCAAATCCTTTTGCAAATACAGTTTTGCCTGCACCTAAAGAACCTCTAAGTGAAATTACAGAACCTTTAACAACTTTTTTTGAAAGATTAAATCCTAATTGTTTTGTTTCTTTTTCACTTTGAGAATAATAAATCATTGTTTATCCTCCTTGTGGCAATGACATTCATGTTCATCATCGTGGCAATGACATTCATGTTCATCATCGTGGCAGTGACATTCATGTTCATCATCGTGGCAGTGACATTCATGTTCATCATCATGACAGTGACATTCATGTTCATCATCATGACAGTGACATTCATGTTCATCATCATGACAGTGACATTCATAATCATCATCATGACAGTGACATTCATGATCTTCATTTAAGTCGTTGACTGTATATTTATCAACGTTTTCTTGAGTAAGGTTATGAACAATTTCTTCTTGAATTAATTGACCAAATTCTTCTCCTGTTTTAGCAGTGTACTCACTCATCATGTATTTTATTTGTCTATCTTCAGGTGCAATTAGACGAGCTTTTTCAATCCATTCCTTTGCTTCATCAAATTCTTCATCCTGTAGGTGTAGAAATGCAAGGTTGGAGATTAAGGTCAAATTATCACTATCCATATCAACAGCTATATCAAGATAGCTTTTAGCTAAATCTCTATTACCATTTTCAAGAGAACAAATACTAAGTTCGTTATAGATATCTGGATTAGCTTCGCCAAGTTCAAGACATTTTAATAGAGATTTTTCTGCTTCTTGATAGTTATTTAGCTTTCTTAAAGCCCAACCTTTAATAAAATGTCCATGCCATAACTTTGGATTTTTGCTAATAAACTTCTCAATTACTTCAAGAGCTTTATCTTCTTCTTCAAGCATCATGAAATCATAGGCTTGTTTAATTTCAAGATCGCTATCAAGTTGAAGTTTTACATCTTTATACATTTGCTTTAGCTTTTGCTTTTTCTCACCCTCTGTTGCTACAGCTAGATAACGTGATAAATACTCTGCAGCTTCATCTAAATTACCTAAATATGTATGAAGACTTCCTAATTCAGCTAAGATATTTTCATCTTCACCGAATTTCTCAAGGCCTTCTTCTAGAGTCCTTAATGCTTTATCTAGATAAAAGTCTTCACCTTTCTCATCTTTATCTTTTTTACAATATTGAGACCATGAAGTATAAAATGCTGATAAATTAATACATGATGCACTTTGAGGCATTAAATGATATACATCCAAAAATAGCTCTTCAGCAAATGGATAATCTTTTTGTTTTTCCTTAGCAATTGCTGCTGTGTTTAATTCTTGAACACAGTTACCTTGAACAGCAAACACAAATGCGCGGTAATAATCAAAATACTTATGGTTAGGATCATAAGCAATAATAGTTAACATACCTGCTACAATGGCTTCCATTGTAACATTCTCAGGTGTTATTTTCTGTTTTCCAACAACTTGAACTGGAAGCTGAATATCGCTTCTTATTTGAAAGTTTCCAATTTTCCTCTCCATTGTTTTTGGGAGGCTAATGTATTTGATTTCATCCAATCTTGAGTTACTCATGAAATAGAGTATACAAATTTTTTAGTAAATAGACTATAAAAATAAAAATAAACCAAGACACCATGTACTCTTGAACCTGAAGTTCAAGGGGGAAACCTAGTTTAGCCTGAGAGATTCTGTTCCTTTAAACATTGTTAAGAGGTAGGGGCAATGCACTCTTTTCTATTCCAGCTTCCGTAAATGTAAATTTGAGCCAAGAGACATAATGCTGTCTTGGTGGCTATATCCTAGCAAAAAGATAGAGTAGGGTAAAGTCGTTTTAAAAAAAATAAAGGACCACAAAATGTGATCCTTATCATCAGATGAGTGCTTTATTAAAGCTCTTGGTTTTCGAAGGTCTCAACATCAGCAGCACTACCTTCAATAGTAAAGCTTTCTGCTGCTTCAAGTTCTTCAGAATCAAGTGTTCCAAATGTTCCAAGGTCATCAAGACCAAGTTCATCGAGACTTTCAAGAGCAGATGTGATTGCTTCTTCGATTACAGCAGTATCGGCAGAAGTCTTATTGAGAAGCTCTTGAAGTTCTTCATTATGGTTTGTGACCATTAAGAGTCTTTCATTTAACTCCTTGTTATCCAATCGTAACCTATTAATTAGTGCGATTGCTTTGTTAACTTTCTGTTCTAATAATTTACTGCTTTCGATTAAGCTCATATCTGCCTCCTTAAGAGATTAATTAAGCGAGAACTGACTTAACCTGGCTTACAAGAGCTGAGAATGCAGCCTTATCCTCAATTGCCATGTTGGATAATGCTTTTCTGTTAAGCTCGATGTTAGCAAGTTTAAGACCGTGCATGAACTGAGAATAGTTAAGACCTTCAGCCTGAACTGCTGCGCTAATACGAGCGATCCAAAGCTTTCTGAAATCTCTCTTCTTCTCTTTTCTGCCTCTGTAAGCATACTGACCTGCTTTTGCAACAGCGTCTTTTGCTACACGGTAGTTAGTACTTCTGCGACCGAAATAACCTTTAGCTTGGTCGAGAATCTTCTTTCTTCTGTCCTTGTGTTTTGTTCCGTCTACTGCTCTTGGCATTTTATCTCACTCCTTATGCATATGGAAGCAAAGTCTTAGCTTTCTTTGCTTCAACGTCTGAAAGAATTCCAGCATGTCTAAGATTCATCTTACGCTTAGAAGACTTCTTGGTGAGAATATGGCGGAGACCCATCTTCTTGTAAGCTACCTTTCCTGAACCGGTAACTCTGTAGCGCTTTGCAGCACTCTTTCTTGTTTTCATCTTTGGCATAAATAACCATCCTTACTGCGCCGCAGGGAACAAGTACCCCTGAAGCCACATTATTTAAAATCCGTACGGATCTTATTTCTTTGAACCCTTTACAGGTGAGACAAGCATGCTCATCATTTTTCCTTCCATGAAAGCAGCCTTATCTAAGTTGTACTGTACACCATTTGTGCTTAGTATCTCAAGTATCTTATCAAGAACTACCTTACCAAGCTCGGTGTGTGCTAATTCACGACCACGGAAACGTACAGATACCTTAACCTTATTACCTTAACCTAAGAACTCTGCAATAAACTTACTCTTTGTTTCAAGGTCATGCTTGTCAATCTTAGGTTGCATTCTGATTTCTTTTACTTTAACAACAGCTTGATTTTTCTTAGCATCTCTCTGCTTCTTTTCAAGCTCATATCTGTATTTTCCGAAATCAAGGATTTTGCAAACTGGAGGATTTGCATTTGGGGAAACCTCTACTAAATCTAAGCCTGCTTCCTCTGCTAGTTGACAGGCATCAAAGAGTCTCATTACACCTCTTTGCTCACCGTTTTCATCAATCACGCGCACTTCGTGTGCTCTAATTTGCCTGTTGATACGTAAATCTTTAGTAGCCAATTAAACTCCCATCTGGCAATCCTGCCAATAAATATTTAGATTTGGAATAACCCACAATCAAAGAATATAACATAGGAAAATACTTACTGTCAAAAGGGTTAATAGTATTTTTAACGACTTTTATTGTAAAAAAAACAGAGACTACTATGAGTCTCTGCATTTGATAGTTTAATTTTATCAGTCGAGAGCGTGTCCAGCAGAACCAAGAACGTCGATATTCTTGTGCATGTACATCTTCTTGAGAGCTTCTCTTGCTGGTCCAAGATATTTTCTTGGGTCGAATTCAGCTGGCTTCTCATCGAAGATTCTTCTGATTGTACCTGTCATTGCAAGTCTACCATCTGAGTCGATGTTAATCTTACATACAGCTGACTTACTAGCTTCTCTGAGCTGCTCTTCTGGGATACCAACGCTGTCCTTAAGTGCACCACCGTGTTCGTTAATCATCTTTACATATTCCTGAGGAACTGATGATGAACCATGGAGTACGATTGGGAAGCCTGGGAGTTTAACTTCGATTTCCTTAAGAATATCGAATCTGAGTGGAGGTGGAATAAGAATACCATCAGCGTTTCTTGTGCACTGAGCTGGTGTGAACTTATTAGCACCATGGCTTGTACCAATTGAGATTGCAAGTGAATCTACACCTGTCTTAGCTACGAAGTCTTCAACTTCTTCTGGCTTTGTGTAGTGGGTAACTGCGCTTGATACTTCATCTTCAATACCTGCAAGAACACCAAGCTCGCCTTCAACTGTTACATCAAACTGGTGAGCATATTCTACAACCTTTTTTGTAAGAGCAACGTTTTCTTCATAAGGCAAGTGTGATCCATCAATCATTACTGATGAGAAACCATTGTCGATACAATCTTTACATGTTTCGAAAGAATCACCATGGTCGAGATGGAGTACTATTGGAATATCGCAACCAAGTTCATGTGCGTACTCAACTACACCACGTGCCATGTTTCTTAAAAGATTGATGTTAGCATAGTCTCTTGCTCCACGTGATACCTGAAGGATAACAGGGCTCTTTGTTTCAACACAAGCCTGAACGATAGCCTGCATCTGCTCCATGTTGTTGAAGTTGTAAGCAGGGATAGCATATCCACCCTTAATAGCCTTTGCAAACATATCTCTTGTGTTTACAAGACCTAATTCCTTATAATTGACCATATAATATAGTCCTCCTGAGTTTTATTCGATATAATATTATCGTTATGAATGCATAAGGTCAATTCTTAGAATTTTTATTTTCAGATGATAAAGGGATTTTTTGTGAGGAAAAATACAAAAATAGGTCTCATTGTAACAATATGTTTGACATCAATTGCTTTAATACTTTGCTTATTGTTTTATTTAAGAGTAGAAGTAAATGTAGTTATGAGCCAAGAAGAGGCTGTTTTATTGGATAACTATTTTAATAATAAGTTAATTTCTAATTATAGAATTAAAAAAACAATTTATCCTGAGATTAGTAATTCAAAATATCATTTATTCACACCTCTTGCGGGAATCTTTGCTCAAAATGATAGTACTATTCCTAATAACAGTGCTGTATATGGCTTAAAAGCAGTAGAGGGATTTGATTTAGTTTTTGAAACAAATGAAATTAATCGATACTCAATAGCATTAGATTTAGATAAGAAACTAAATTGTGCCTTACTTTATAATAGTTCTAATGACGAAGAAGAGAAGTTAAGTCAAAATTTAAATTTTGATTTAAAAATTTCTTATGAAGGATATATTTCTAAGATAGAAGCTGAAAAAATAAAAAAAGAGCTAGATCAAAAAAGTATTGGAACAATTGTAATCATTAATCCCTCTAACGCCTTAAATTTAATCCAGCTTTCTTCAGATCTTACTGTTACTGTACCAACTCTTTTTGGTTATACACTTGAAAATTATAAACCAACTTACATTTTATGTGAGGATTATAATCAAATGATAAAATCCTTAATCAAAGGTAATGAGGGGAGTGAGCAAACTCCTTTTATCACATTACCTTTCAAGAAGAGTTTTAAAGTTTTTTAACACTGTTTCAATTAAAGTATCTAGATTGATATTTAATATTTTCGATACAAAATCATAGGTATAAGCTATTTTTTCTGGGGTATTTAGCTTACTTCTTTCTGGAACAGGTGTTAAATATGGTGAGTCTGTTTCGAGTAGAAGTCTATCAAGTGGAACCTTTTTTATTATTTCTTGAAGATTTGTATTTTTCTTGTAAGTAATGTTACCTGCAAATGAGATATAGAAGCCTAAATCCAATGCTCGTGATAAAAAGTCTTCATCTGCTGAAAAACAATGAATAATTCCACCTTTTTTAACTTTATTTTTTTCAAGAGCTTCAATTGTATCTAAATTTGCATCCCTATTGTGAATTACAACAGGGAGATTTAACTCATTTGCAAGTATTAGTTGCTTAATAAACAAATCTATTTGATTTTCTCTAGTTGAATATTTGTGAAAATAATCTAAACCTATTTCTCCAATGAATGAGGGACTGTTACTTAATATATCCTTTTTTATTTCTGTTGTTAAATAGTTTATATTTTCATTGTAGCTTAAGGACCATGGACCTGCTCCAATTGAATATTTAATATTAGAAAATAAAGATATCAATTCTTTTCTTTTTTCAATATCATGGATATCTGTTCCGATATCCATGCCATATTTTATATTCAAATTTGTGATATCTATATCCTTTTCCTTCATTGAAAGTAGGTGAAAGTGTGTATCTGTATAGTTTTTCATAGGTAAATAGATAATAAAAAACAGCCTTGATATTTTCAAGGCTGGAAGGATTATTCATGTGTGTAAGAATTCATATAAGTGTATCCACTAAGAGTTTCCATTACGACAAAGTCATATACATCAAATACTGAGAAGTTTTTTGCTCCATTTGCTCTGTAGTGACCTGTAGTAATTACACTTTCTGGAGTATTAATTCCATTATTAGTTTGGAAAATAACTTCTTGATTAAGACTCAGATCTGTTAAGAAAGGAAGTTCTTCATAAGTAATTACTTCTTTAACAATTGTGTTATCTATTTCGCTAATGTAAACCTTAATATTAACTGAAGAATCTGTTTCTCCTTCATCTTCTCCAAGAAGCTCTCCTCCTTGATCCTTACCTTTAAAGAAAATACTTTCATAAACTGCAACATCGCAATCAAAAACTAGACAGTTTATACCATTAACTACTTCCTTTCCTAAGTATTCTTTATCTAGTAAAATAATATCATCTTCAAAAGGTGTTAAAATATATCCATCTGAATAGGTATCGAGTAGAGTAAATACATCTTTATCACCTGTAATTACTCTAGTAAGTAAATCAGAATTATTTACTTTGTACTGTGCTGTTGCAGTTAACTCTTCACCATTTGATAAACTAATTGTAGCACTTCTTTGTGTAGCTACATATTTTACACTTTGGTCAGCTACCTTATCCGCATTAAACCATGCTTTGGTCTCTTCTGTACTTCCTGATGCAAAGGCAACTGCTGCAACTTGAAGGACTAATAATAAAAGGATAAATACTTTTTTCATCTTTCTCTCCTTGATTTATTTAAGATGTTCAAATCATAGGGAGAGTTGGTGAAGATATTAAAAAATAAAAACCTTAATTGTTTGAAGAATTATTAGAAAAACATAGAGTAAATGAAGAAAAAGAATTATTTGATCTTTATTATGTACAAATTAAGTATAAACTATGAAAAATAGTTGAGTAAAAAAATAATCTCCATACTCTATTTTCGAATATGGAGAAATATGTATTAACTTTCATCAATTTCTTTAATAACAGTTGCATCTGTTTTCATTGGAATTAGCTTTCTGATAAATGGCTGAACCCCAATATAAGTTTTTTCAAACTCAGCTTCACTATCCTTTAAAGCAGCCTGCCATGCCGCGCCAAAGCCTGGAGAGTTTATAATTAGTCGATCTACAGCAGTTTGATAAACTTGAAGCCTTTGAAGTTCTTTTCTTCCTGGCTTTTGAGCGTAGGTCTGAATAGATATTCTTAAATTCTCATTTTCTTTTCTAAGTTTTTCATTTTCACTTTTAAGTTTACTAACACCTTCACTTTCAATTTCCATTCGATCTGTAATCATCGACTTTAGTTTGCTAGTTTCAGCTTTTGCGTTTGATTTAACATTATTAAGCTTTATTGTCATAATCATGAATACAATGAGTGCAACGAGCAATCCCGATCCAAGACCTATTAATAACTGTTCCATAAATACCTCTTATGTATATAGTTTATTTATAAGATGAAATTGGAGCAATAGCAAATTTTAAAAGAGATTTAAAATAGTACTTTACTAAATTTTTAAAACGTGGTAATAATTAGCTTGTTGCCCAGGTGGCGAAATTGGTAGACGCACAGGACTTAAAATCCTGTATCCGCGAGGGTGTACGGGTCCGATTCCCGTCCTGGGCACGATTCCTGCTAGATAGCAGGTTTTTTTTTGTTTAACGAAAATCTCCAGTTTTGCTAGATGTAAAACAGTTTTAGTTATGAAAAAATTCTCCAATATTGAAAGTGTTGCACTGCCCAGTAATACCACTACCAATAAAGGAGAAAATAATTTGATGAAGAAAGTTTATCTTATACTAGATGGATTATCAAATTTTAAAACCAAATACAGCTTTTTAGTTATTAGCCTTCCTCCTTTTCAAGAAGTTCTAAATATCTTTCTTCTGCTTGATTTAATTCAGTTTTAGCTTTTTCATATTTTATAGATCTTTCTTGAAGAGTTCCTAAAGAATTTGGAGTAGGGTCGGCAAAACTATCTTCAAGAAGCTTAATTAAACTTTCAAGTTCATCAATTTTTACTTCTAAGCTTTCTTTTTCCTTTCCTTCCTTCCAACTTAACCCTTTTTTCTCTCTCTTTGGTTTTACTTGTTCAATTGTTTCTTTAACTTGTGTTTCTTTTATTTTATTATTAAGCTTTTCTTTATATTGAGTATACGAGCCAGTAAATAAGGTAATTTTTTTATTTTCAATAACAAAAAGGTAATCACAAGTACAATCTAAGAATGCTCTATCGTGGCTGACAATTAATGCACATCCAGGAAAAGCAGAGATATATTGTTCTAGATTTTCCATTGTCTTTATATCTAAATCATTAGTTGGTTCATCTAAAACTAAGAAGTTAGGATTTAGTGCAAGCTTTGAAATTAGATACAGTCTTCTTTTTTCTCCACCTGAAAATACACTAACTTCGGTTCTTTGTCTTGATGGTGGAAAGCCAAAGTACTCAAGAAATTGAGAAGAGGACATTTCGCCTTCACCTGTATAAATTCTCTCTGCTATATCATTGATAAATTCAAGTGCAGTTTTAGATGTATTCAATTGACGTGACATTTGGTCGTAGTAACCAAATACAGTATTAACACCAATATCAACTTTTCCACTAGATGGTTCTTTGGTCGCAGTTAAGATATCGAGTAGGGTAGTCTTACCAGAGCCATTATCACCAACAACGCCAATTTTATCTCCCTTTTTAAATTGATATGAAAATGCAGAAAATAAATTCTTAAATGAAACTTCTTCTATTTCAAGTATTTTTTTACCAAGTCTTCTTTCTATTGAGGAAAATTGATTTTGCTTTATATCTTGGACGTTATGAATATTAGAGAGCATATTCTCTATTCGCTCTTTTCTATTTTTATCTTTACCTGTTCTAGCTTGAGGACCTCTTGCAAGCCATTTTAATTCGCGGCGTAAAATAGTAGCAATTCTATCTTGTTCCTTTTGCTCCATAGATATTCTTTCAGCTCTTCTTTCAAGATAAGCTTCATAGCTTCCTGGGTGACGAAAGAATTTTTTCCTATCTAACTCCCAAATAGTAGTACACACATCATTTAATAAATATCTATCGTGAGTAACGATAATTACACTCATTGTAGTGTTATTTAATTGGTCCTCTAAGTATTCAATTGTTTTGATATCGAGGTGGTTTGTTGGCTCATCAAGTAATAAGAGCTGTGGCTTTGAGGCAAGTACTCTCGCAAGAGCTACTTTCTTAAGCTCTCCACCAGAGAGAGTACTTAATTTCCTATCATATTCTGATTTAACATTTAATTTTGATAAATGTGATTTATAATCAACTTCTAAAGACCAAACATCATCCTTTTCTAATAAAGGAAGCAGTCTTTCATATTCTTTATCATTTTGTTCTTTAATTGCTTTTTCATAACTCTTTAATAGAGAAATTCTTCTTCCTTTTCCTTCTAAGAGGTAGGACTCAATAGTAGTTTCAGGCGTATAAGTAATACTTTGCTCAAGCATTTCAATGTCAGTATTATTGTTTTTACTAATTTTCCCTTCATCCGGAACAATTAAACCTGATATTAGTTTTAAAAATGTTGATTTACCTTCTCCATTTTTTCCAACGATACCAATCTTTTCGCCTTCTTCAACGCCAAGGGTGACGTTTTCAAATAAAGGCTCATCATTTACTGTTTTACTAAGGTTCTCTATAGATAGGATATTCATAATTTCACGATTTTATTAGCTTTTGTGTAATGACACAAGATATCATTTTAATTATAGTCGAAGCATGCATAAAGATATTGATATAGTTCTTACTCCTAAGCAAGCTTGTATTGCAAGTGAACTAAAAAAAATTGTTTCAGAAAAAGCAAGAATAAAAGAAAAAGATATTGTGTCATTACGATTTATTAGAAAGTCGATTGATGCAAGAAGAAGTGATGTAAAAATTAATGCTCGTCTTAGAGTATATGTTGGGTTTGAAGATGAAAAACCCTTTGAAGAAACAAAGTTTTCAAATCTTTGTAAAAAGGATGTAATTGTAGTTGGTTCTGGGCCTGCTGGGTTATTTGCAGCTTTAACTCTACTTGAAAATGGTTTAAGACCTATTATTTTAGAGCGTGGTAAAGATGTTCATGAAAGGAAAAAGGATACTGCTAATCTTAATAGAAATGGAGTGTTAGATGAAAACTCTAACTATGCCTTTGGTGAAGGTGGTGCTGGTGCCTTTTCTGATGGAAAACTCTATACACGCTCTGATAAAAGAGGAGATGTTAAAAAGGTATTATCATTATTTTGTCAACATGGAGCAAATAATGATATCTTATTTGAAAGTCATCCTCATATTGGAACAGAAAAACTTCCAAAAGTAATAGAAAATATTAGATCTACAATAATAAACTATGGGGGTGAAGTACACTTTAATACATTAGTTACTTCTCTAATTAAAAGAAATAATGAAGTAATTGGTGTTGAAACTACAAAAGGAGAATTCTTTGGCCCTGTAATTTTAGCAACGGGTCATTCCAGTCATGATGTATATGAATTTTTATATCGTGATGGATATACTCTTGAAGCAAAGGACGTTGCAATTGGAGTAAGATTAGAGCATCCACAGAGATTAATTGATGAAATTCAATATCATAGCATGGAGGGTAGAGGTAAGTATCTTCCAGCAGCTCAATATTCATTTGTAACACAGGTTAATGATAGAGGCGTTTATTCTTTTTGTATGTGCCCTGGTGGTTTTATTGTTC
>NZ_JAXEGN010000202.1:0-3586 GCF_034103065.1 Bullifex sp.
ATGATCTTATGGCTATCATGAATGGAGATAAAGGAAGTTCATTTGTCATGCTTCTATTTCTATTCATTATTGCAGGAGCAGGGATATCAAATACAATGATAATGGCTGTAATGGAAAGAAGAAAAGAAACAGCTATGCTAAAAGCATTAGGTTTTTCGAGAAAAACCATTATTACCCAATTTGTAATTGAAGGCACTATAACAGGAATAATAGGTGCTTTGTTAGGAGCTCTTCTTGCAGTTGTTGTAATGATTCCTCTTTCTAAATATGGAATAGATTTAACATCTCTCCTCTCAGCAGATATGGATATTGGATATAGAATTCCATTAATTATGCGACCAGGGTTTTATTGGCAATCATTTATCGTTATTCCACTACTTGCTGTAATTCTTTCTGCACTATCAGCCTTTTTCCCTGTTTATAAATCAGGAAAAGAGCAAATTGCTGATTTATTTAGGAGGGCATAATGCTAAAACTTGCACTTAGAAACTGCTTAAGAAATAAAAAAAGAACAGCAGTAACAGGACTTTCAGTAATGCTTGCTGTTTTAATTGTGCTATTAATGATATCCTTTATGTACACTTGCTTTGATCAATTAGCAGAAAATGAAAGGAAATATTCAACAGGTGATATAAGAATTAGAAATATCAAATTTAATGAATTTGAAAATCTAATGCCTCTGCAATTTTACATTGAAGACTATACATCACTAAAAGATGAACTACTTAATATGGATGATGTAAAAAGTGTTGAATCAGTATTTTCTCTTTCATCTTCTTTATATAAAGATGGAAAGCTTGAAAGTATTAGTGTTTATGGTGCACCTATCGATTCAGTATACATAGGTAAGGATACAATTTTATACGATGGAAGATTTGTCGAAAATAATGAAAAAGAGGTAATGGTAACACCAATTTTCCTTTCAAGACATAATTTAGCTATTGGAGACAATATTACCTGTGTCTTTAAAACAGCATCGGGTGGAAGTAATGCTGCAACATTTACAATTGTCGGTGTTGTTGGTTACCTTAATGCAGAGATGAATGGTAATGTAGTAATAACCTCCTCTGATACTCTCTCTAAGCTAATCAGGATGCAAGACGGAGCACTAGAGCTTCACGTGTGGTTAAAATCTGGTTGTGATAACATTGCAAAAGCAAAAGAGTTAAATAAAGCTTTTGAAGGTAGAGGATTAATTTGCCAATCTTGGGAAGAAATATCTTGGATATATCCTGTAATGCCACTTTATGATGTAATGATTGTAATAATCATTGGACTATTTTTCTTCATTGCATCAACACTAGTATTTAATACAATGATGATGTCAACACTTGAAAGGAAAAAGGAGCTTGCAACAATGATAGCTCAAGGATTTTCAAGGACATACATCATGGTCTTACTTGTAGTAGAAGGCTTAGTGATTTCATTTATCTCAGCTTTTATTGCTGCGATTATCGGATATTGTTTAATAACAGTATTTGGCATTATTGGTATCGATCTAACGGCATTTGGAATAGAAGCCGTTGAAGGATGGGGTTTTCCAAACATACTATATTTACGCCTAAGTGCTTGGTTATATCCAGTAATTATTATTGCTGAGATGGCTGTAACAGCACTTAGCACAATACTTGCAACTCTACGAGTTAGAAAACTAGAGGTTGCTCAATCATTAAGGGAGGAAGCATGAAAAAATTATCAACTCTTTTTATTTTAATCTTACTTTTACTTTCATCACTATCAGCTGAGAGTGCAAAAGACATCCTAGATAAAATGGAAGATGCGATGGAATTTGAAACTCTTTCATTTTCTGCAACAATAAAAAATACAGATAGGATGGGTACAACTACTCAATCCTTTGATGCTGTACAAAATGATGATGGAGATACCCTTCTAACTGTTACATCAGGTATGGATAAGGGACAAAAGGTATTAAGACTTGATGATGAAATTTATATCTACTACCCTGATGCAGATGAAATTATCAGGCTCTCTGATTCAGGTCTTTCAAGCTCATTCTTAGGTTCGGATTTCTCATATGAGGACCTAAGTGGTGATGATGATTATGAAGATAGATATAACTATGAGTTAGTGGGCGAAGAGACATTTAATAATACCTCTTGCTATAGAATTAAGTTTTCTGCAAAGAAGCTCTCTGAAACATATCAGAAAATGGAAATGTTAATCGATAAAGTTAGATATGTTCCAATTGTAGAAGAGCTTTATTCAAAAAGTGGAAGACTGTTAAAAACAATATATTACGATGGATATTCAGAACGACCATATTTCCCAACAAGTGTTAAAACTGAGAATTCAGTTAAAAAAAGTAACAAAAGTGAAATGAATGTTAAAAACATCGTATTTAATAAAAAGATTGACTCCTCTATCTTCGATAAGGAGGATTTTGCATGGTAAAAAGAATTACTATCATTGCTTTAGTACTACTATTACCAACTCTATTATTTGCATCTACAGGTGGACAGATATCACTTCTTGGAGGCTTTACTACTGCTAATCAAAAGTCTTTTTGGAATATGAGTGTAAATCCATACATCACATATTCTGAAAATGCAATGAAAGCTGAAATTAGAGGTGATATCACATGTACAACGAATAGTGATAGTACCATTCTCTCACTTTCACTAAAGAGAGCTGATTTTAGATTTCGCATTCCAGGATATGGTGGAAAGAAAATGACAATTACTGCAGGCCTTTCACCTATATCATGGGGCCTTGGCACTTACTACAGAATTGGTGATGTGTTATTAGAAGACTTTTCTCAAAATGCTCAAGCAGGTGTTAACGATAGTAGAAATATCTGGTTATTTTCCTTATCTCAAAGTTTAGGAAATGATTTTTCTTTTGATGCAGCAATATCACTTCCACTTTCAGCTAAGGTTTCTTTTATTCAAAATTCCACTATTATTGAGCCATGCCAAAAGCTTGCTACAGGCCTGAAGGTAAAGAAAAGCTTTAAAGATGATACATTAAAATCAATAAATTTATATGCATCACTAAATGAAGATAAAGATGTAAGAATTGCAACAGCCTTAGATTTATCTCTCTATTTTGATATCACAACAGGCTTTGAAACAAGGTTTCGTTCAAAAAGCGATTTACTATTTGCGATTAATATGATGAAGCTTTATTCTATTGAAACAGAAATGAATTCTTACCAAGTGGGATTATACCTAGCAAGCCAATTAGATTTCTACAAAGAGAAATACTCATTATGTAGTGCAATTACATTTACACCTAATGAGCGTCTTTCACTTTATCTTTCCTTTACAACTACATTTAATAATTCAGGTTTTGAAGAATTATTAGTAACCCCTTCTCTTTCATTTGTTTTAACAGATGCTGTAAAACTTGAAGTAGGTGGAGGATATAGCAAAGAAAATAAATTTATCGCTACTGCTGGGTTAAAAGCAATCTTTTAATAATTAATCGTTTTTCTTGACTTGCTTTCTTTAGTGCCGTAAAAATAATTTATGGCAAATAATAAATACTTAAAAAAGAATCTTTGGTTCTTTCCTCTTGGAACAGTTGGTAGAGATATGCTTTACCAACTTTTTACTAATTACATACT
>NZ_JAXEGN010000203.1:0-24293 GCF_034103065.1 Bullifex sp.
ATAATAAATGAATGTATAACAAAAGGAAAGAGGGTAGTCCATAAGGAGAAACGTGACTGGACTACCCTCAGAATAATTGTTAATTAATTAGCGAATGTAACACTATCCTCGATAAGAATTTCTTTATCAGTTCCAATGACATTTACATTCTCAAGCTTTAAGCCTTCGATATATCTAAGTCTAAGGCCACGGCTCTCTGGAGTTGGCAGACCTCTGTACATACCAGATGTATTAACATCAACATCAGCATTAGGATCAACACCAAGTACACAATCCTTAACTACAAGATTCTTTACAGGCATTTCAGGAAGTCCAACAATCATACCAGCTGAAGCCCTACTACCTTCTGCTTTACAACCTTCAACAACAACATTGTAAAGGCTTGGAGTTTCAGCAGTTATCTCTTGCTTTTCAAGAGAGAATGGACCGTCTTCAAAACATCCACACTTGTAGAACATATTAACAACTAGAGGACAAATATTATTCTTCATTGAAAGATTTCTAAATACTAAATCATGAAGTGCACCACCTCGGCCTCTTCTAGATTTAATTCTAATACCTCTATCTGTATCATCGAAGATACAATCTTCAACTACTACATTGCTAATACCGGCTGCTGTTTCAGATCCAATTACTGCACCACCATGAGCCTTAACAACACGGCACCCCTTAATAAGGATATCAGTTGTAGGAACATTGTCCTTAATACCTTCAGGGCCAGAACCACTCTTAAGTGCAATTCCATCATCACCTACAAATACACTGCAATCAATTACTTTAACATGTGAACAAGATTCAATATCAATGCCATCTGTATTTGGAGAATCATATGGATTTTTTACAGTTAGATTTTGAAGAACTAAATCATGGCTAAATACAGGATGAATAGTCCAGAAAGGGCTATTTTGTACTGTAACACCTTCTAACTTTACATTATAGCTATCTTTTATTTGAATAAGAGATGGACGTAAAAACTGACAAGGTCTTCCACCACCGCCACCAGGTTGAGTTTCATAACCAGGATTTAAAGCAGCAAACTTCTTTTCAATTTCAGACTCTGGAGCATTTTGGCCAACACTCTTTTTTCTCCATACCTCAGCCCACCAAGCAGAACCATTTCCATCTATTACGCCTTCACCTGTAATCTCAACATCATGTGCCTCATTAATAAATAAACAAGGATGCATACAGTAGCATTTTACCCCTTCCCATCTAGAGAAAACTGGTTCATATATACTTGGATCGGAGATAAACTTTATTACTGCTCCCTTTTCTAGGATGAGCTTTGTATTAGATCTCACCTCAAGCGGACCTGTAAGATATTCTCCAGCAGGAATTGTTATTACACCTGCTCCATCTAGCAATGTCTGTAGTCTTTTTGTTGTTGTGACAAGATCACTCATCTTTTACTCCTCTCTTTTTTTTATTTACTAAACCAGTAAAAGTGAAATATCCTAAAACCATGTTTAATATTGGTTTTAGAGCTCACGATTTTGGCTCGTTTAATTCTGCCAGCGAGCTAGCAAATGTTGTATCGGAAGTTAAATCACCAGCAGTGATTCAACTAGCACTCAATAAAGTCATTCCATCTGCAAGAAAATGGACACAGTGGGATGAAGAATACATCAGTAGCATAAGGGATGACCTTGCTGCTAAAGGTGTATCTGCAGCAGTTATTGGCTGCTACATTAACCCTGTTCACCCTGATAAGGATGAAAGAGAACAACAACTTCAACGCTTTAAAAGAAGCTTAGAGCTTAATAAAGCATTTGGTTGTAAGGTAGTCGGCACTGAAACAGGTTCTTGGACACCTAAAATCACATATAGTCCTGAGACTTATGAAGAAAAAGTATTTGAAACTCTTCTTAATTCAATAGACTTTATGCTTAATCAAGCAATCAAGAATGATGCTATTTGTGCAATCGAGCCTGTTGCATTCCCTCATACAATGTGTACAGTTGAAAGAACAGTTAGAGTCCTGGATAAATTCCAAGATGAACACCTTAAGCTTATCTTTGATCCAATAAATCTAGTTCCAAGATTAGGAATCCCTGAATTAGATGGATCCTATAGAGCTATTCCAAGCCAGGAAGCTCAGTTAAATTATATAACTACCTGTCTTGATGCCTTCAAAGAAAGATTATGCATTATTCACTGTAAGGATTATATCCTCAATGAAGATGGACTCAAGAAAGGTGATCTTCCTGTTACTACAGGTGTTTTTAGATGGGATTTATTTTTCAAAGAACTCAGAAAGAGAAACTTATATGTCCCAATACTGCTTGAGAATCACAATCCAAAGACATTAAAAGAAACCCTTGCTACCCTTAATAAATTCTAAATCAGAAAATCATAGGCGCAAGGGAAAATTAACATTGATTTTTTGGACTATTCCGTCCTAGAGCAAATAAGGCTGGTCAAAACTGACTGGCCTTCTATTATCTGACAGAGTTTTAGTCAGATAATTAATATCAAGCTCAAGATCAAAAACAATCCTTTGAAGTAATTGTTCACTAATTAAATTTTGTTCACAGAATAAAAAGCTCAAAGCTTTTTCTGCTGTATAGTCAGGTAATAAAGCGTTGAGATACTTTTCTCCATCAGGATTATCTCCATAACTTCTCATAAGATTTTCATAGAGAATAGATTTCTCTTTATTACACTTTAATGCCTCAATTTCCTTTAATAAGCCAGAATTATCCCCCCTACTCGCAGCTTCACCAAGAGGCTTTAGAGTAAAGAATGTATATTCTTTTCCAGGTAAATAGTGGTGTCTATCACAGCGAGAAGCATAGTTAGGCTCTAATGCACCATTCTTTGTTTTATCTCCTCCCACTACAATAAGAGGATCAAAGAAAAGTGCAGGACATTCTTTATCATCAATAGTGTAATACCTATAAGTATAGAATGCTGAGTCCATACAATCAGGATGTTCACAATAAGCAGTAAGAGGAATTACATCAGTAGCAATATCAAGCATCAAGCGTGCAGTATTGTTAAATAAATCCCTTCTAAAATTTAATACTAAAGTTGGAAAAATAAACATACATCCTTTCTCTAATGAACAATTTCTTACCACGTATGCAAGACGTTCATCAAAGAATGAAGCTTCATCAATAATATATGTTCCAACTGTAGGATTATCTTTTATTACCTGCTCAAGACCAAAAGAATCCTTAATTCTAGCAATATTTTCACCACATCTAATATAGCCAGATCTATATGCAAGAGCATCATCAGGATAATCCGTAAAGCGTGCTCCATCAATTTCACTGCGGATAAAAAATACTTTTCTTCTATCAACACAGCCTGTACTAGTTAACGCCTTTACTGCTTCACCTTTCTTTTGTGCTATTGCAGCATCACGCCAAACCCGGGCAGCGAATTCTGTCTTTCCGCTACCCATAGGACCAATTAACAAAACTCTTCGACCTGGCTTTGTAAAATCAAAATGAGTAAAAGTCTCATGGACATCAATTGTAGGGAATCCTAAAGACTTTAAAAAATCTTCACTTTTAGAATTTGCCTCAATATGCGGCATCAGAAACCTCACCTTCCATGATCTTTACACCGGCAGAACATCCAAGTCTTGATGCACCTGCTTCAATCATCTTAAGAGCTGTCTCTTTATCTCTAATTCCACCAGAAGCTTTAACACCAAGACGATCACCAACAGTCTTTCTCATTAGTTTAACAGCTTCAACAGTTGCACCACCTTTTGAAAATCCTGTAGATGTTTTTACATAATCTGCTCCAGCTTGCTCTGAAAGTTCTGAGGCTTTAACTATTTCATCATCTGTTAATAAACAAGTTTCAAGAATTACTTTTAAAAGCTTTCCCTTACAACCCTCTTTAACTGCTTTAATATCATTTAAAACAAAGTCGTAATCTTTATCTTTCATGGCACCAACATTAAGTACCATATCAATTTCTGTTGCGCCATCATCTACACTACAACTTGCTTCAAATGCTTTTGCCTTTGTACTCATTGCGCCTAATGGGAAACCTACAACTGTACAAACATTTACACCTGTACCCTTAAGTAATTCAGCACAAAGCTTTACATGACAAGAATTTACACATACTGAAGCAAAGTGATATTTCTTTGCTTCCTCACAAAGCTGTTTAATCTGACTTACAGTTGCATTAGCTGCAAGCATAGTATGATCAATATAAGATGCTATGTTGTTCATTTCTTTTTTCCTTATACGTTCATAAGACTACCCCATTTTCTTTATCCCTGCAATAAAGAAAAAATGAGGTTGTAAATCCTTAAAAGACATACTATCTTAATCGCATGATAGAAAAATTTAATAACGTATACATATGGGTTCTATTTGTTATTCTTATGGTAAATATCTCTCAAAGAAAACTGAAAGATACATACTATAAAACTAAAGCAATAATATATATTGCTCTACTTTCTTTACTTACATATCTTGGTGTAATAATTATCGATATCAAAGAACTATCAGGCTATTTTATTATCGTCCCAATTGCACTATCCATTGTTATTGGTTTTATCTTTCGTGATAAGGTATGGCCTTTTAGACTTAGATGTAGAAAGTGCAAAAAGAGACTTCCTTTTGAATATGTAATTGGTCATGATGACTGTCTTTGCCAAGACTGCCATGATGAAGCACACCCAGAAGAAAAAGCAGAAAGAGAAAGGATTGAAGCTGAAAAATTAAGAAAATCAAATCCAGAGCTTTTGCAAGCAAGCTTTATGGAAGCAGAAAAAATTGATGATATTAACTGGGATCTTTGGGAACCAACAGATAGATGTGTTATTACTTTTACACAAAAAGACGATAAGATTTTATTTATCGAAAAGAAAAGAGGTCTTGGTGAAGGTTATTTTAATGCTCCAGGAGGACACATTGAGCTTGAAGAAACCGCCAGTGAAGCTGCGATAAGAGAAACTAAGGAAGAAACAGGTCTCGATATTAAAGATCCTGTATTAATGGGTACTATATATTTCCAATTTAAGCATAAGGATATCAGAGAACTAGGATATGTTTTTACTTCCAATGGAGCTGAAGGTGAATTAAAGGAATGTGATGAAGCACGTCCTTTCTGGATTAGTAAGGACAAAATTCCATATGAGAATATGTGGGAAGATGATATTTTATGGCTTCCGGGTATGTTAGAAGGTAAAAAGTTTGAAGCATATTTCTTACTTGATGATAGGTCATTAATCGACCATAAGGTAATTTGGAAAAGTGAAGAGTAAATTAGCTCTTGGACTTGTACAAGTAGGAGGAAAACTTTCCTTCTATGAGGACATGCAGCCTCAATACTATAAAGACATATTAAGAAAAGCTATTAGAAGTGGCATTAGAGTATTTGATAGTGCTTACTCTTATGAAAATGCTGATAACCTATTATACTCAGTGTTAAAAGAACAACATGTTAAAAGAGAAGAATACGATATCACTCAAAAGATAATGCCACTTCCAACCTTTATTAAAAAGGCTGAAACTTCTCTTTCTCGCCTTAATTGTGATTACTTCAATACTCTATTAATTCATTGGCCAACTAAAGATGAAAGATTATTATTTTCAACTTTCAAAAGTCTTGAAAAGCTAAAAACAGAAGAAAAGTGCATCAACATCGGTGTTAGTAACTTTCCATATGAATTATTAAAACAAGTTTCTTCAGATTTCGAAGTAAATGTATTAGAGCGTTCATATTCTCTAATTTGGACAAAGGAAATTGACAAAATAATAGAACTCTCTAATGAAAAAAACATAAAACTATATGGATATACACCTCTAGGAGAGGGATTATTAAGTGGAAAATATAGAGATAAAAGTTCTCTTAATGATGGTAGAAAGAATTTATGGGTATTTGATCATCTTAGTGAATTTCATTCTTTACTAGATATGGTAGAAAAATTAGCAATAAAGTATTCAACTACAATGGCTGAAATAGCTCTAGCTTTTTCAAGGCAAGGTGGTTTTGATAGAATATTTATTGGAATTAGTAAACCTTATCAGCTTGATATTTTCTCATCCACGATTACACTTGAAGAAGATGAAATCATCACACTAAAAAAGCTTGCAGATAAGATATCAAGCTATAATTTAACAGATAATATATATCAGCATAGGTGGTAACAATTGGAAGTTTTACTTGAACGAGCAGAATGTGAAATAGTAGTTAAAAAGAGCAGATTTATCTCTGTAGCGCTTCCTTGTACCTCTTTAGAAGAAATAAAAAGTTTGGTTAAAATGATAAGAGAAGAGCATCCTGATGCTACTCATGTTGTCCATGCTGCAGTAATTGGACCCGCCGGTGATTTATACTCAATGAGTGATGATAGAGAACCAAAGAATACTGCAGGACGCCCTGCCTTAGAGGTATTAAAAGGAAGTGGTGTTACAAATATTCTTGTTTGTATCATAAGATATTTTGGTGGAACTCTTCTTGGTACAGGGGGACTTGTAAAAGCATATGGAGATAGCACAAAAGAAGTCCTTGGAATCATAAAAACTGAGCCTTTAATTGCAAAATCTAGCTTCTCAATGCTAATTTCCTATGATTTCTATGAGTTAATAAAAAGATTATTAAATCAAGTAAAAGCCTCAAATATTGAAGAAGAATTTACCTCTGGAATTACAATTAAAGGTTTAATTCCTCAAAGTGAAAAAGAAACTCTTGAAGCACGTTTTACTTCAATAACAATGGGGCGTTGTACTATCACGATTTCATGACAGTAAGCTTTTTACTACTATCTTGTAATACTAATCCCTTTTCTTCCTGTTTTTCACATATACTATTTTCTTCTACAATCTTAATACAAAGCGATATTATTTCTTCAATTGTAGCTCTATCTAATTTATCTATAATATCTTCCTTAGTATGGTAATATGTTTTTTCATTTGGAGTTGTTGAAGTACAAACAATAGATACTGCATCAAGACCACATCTTGCAGCAGATGCCGCATCTGTTGAACCACAAAATAAACCCATATAACCCATTTTTACTTTATATCCCATCTTTTCTGCTTTCATTGCACACATTGAAGCAAGAGAATTTGAAAGATTAACATATCCATTTACATCTTTTGTTAAGATAGTTAGTTCGGAAGAATCATATAAACAATCAAGATTAATAACTATAGGTGATACAAATTGATCCTTATGATGGTTGAACCACCAAGCAGATCCCTTTATTCCACACTCTTCTCCATCGAAAGATGAAAATATTAGTTTTGTGTTTTTTAAACCTTTATCATTATCTTTCTTCCATTTAAAGTATTTAGATAACTCTTCTAATACGCATGAAGAAATTAGATTATCACCGACTCCTGGAGAATATTCAGGGGTAATAAGCTTATATAAGTTTAAATAAACTATACTAGTAAGTGCCATTATTATTAATAGAACTATTTGAAATAGTGGTGGAAATCCTATATTAAATAAACCAAGTGTAAAAATGTCACAAATAAAGCCTACAATACAAGTAAGACCTAAAATAAGCCAATGTATTAGAGGTAAATATAGTGATAACACAATTGAACATTTATTATTCATCAATAGAGCACTATCATGATGAGATGTAAATATTATCGTATTTAAGCATTCTTCTTCCGGTTCTATTACACAATGAACATTAGTCATGTCACACTTTGAAAAGAATGTTTTATCAGAGCCTTTACATAAAAAGAATTCCCAAACAACTACAAAGGAAACAAATAAGAATAGAAGTAGAGCTAATAATGTACAACTAAAAAAACTCAATACAATAATTACTGGAGCTGTTATGGCTAATAATTTTATTGAGCCATAAAAGGCACTTTCACTTGAACGAAAGGAGGTAATAATAGCATCATCGCTATGCTTCTTGAATTCTTCAAGGAGTATTCTTGCACATTTTTTAGAACTTTCACTACCTGCCTTTCTAGGCCCTGTTTCAGAATAAATCTTAGCTGCTAAATCAAAAGCCTCCTCAGCAAGCTTAGATGCTTTCAAAGTTTCAAGATTCTCATTTGATTTCTTAACAGCAAATAATTCATTATTAACTTTCTTCTTTTTAAAAGGCCAAAACATACTCTATTAATATACAAGTCTTAAGTAGATCAGAAAACTATTTATTTATTTTTTTATGCCATAATGTGAATAAAATAACAAATAGAATATTGACAAAAAATATTAAATCCTCAATAATACCTTGTAATTGACTGAAAAGCAGTCCAATTTATTCAAATGGAGAGATGTCCGAGCGGTCGAAGGAGGCGGTCTTGAAAACCGTTGATGCGCAAGTATCCGGGGGTTCGAATCCCTCTCTCTCCGTTTTTTTTATTTGGAGAGGTGCGAGAGAGGCCGAATCGGGCTCCCTGCTAAGGAGTTGACCTGCTAAACCCGGGTCCGGGGGTTCGAATCCCCCCTTCTCCGAGAACTATAGCCCTAGGTTATCCTAGGGTTTTCTTTTTGTTAAATGTTTTTAGATAAAGAAAATAGCGTTTGAGTATTTTTTATATTGCTTTCTTGAAAGAAATATTACTTTTCCAAAAATCCACATAAAAATCCACACAAAGTTTTCTAGTTAGTTTCTTGCTATATATAAGAAAAGCACTAGAAACCGCAAAGAAACTTATTTTCGATGATAGGATTCATTTTTGTAGACCAATATCAGATTTTTTTAAATCTCATTTAGTCGATTCAATATTTCCATCACTATTTCTTGATCTCTCAGCAGCGAAATACCAAAGCACTTTTTTCCGGTGTCTTTTATGGAAGCACATATATGGTAAACAGTTTTTCCATCTAAAATAATGAATCTATCATGAAATACTTGTGCCTTATAAACCGTTAAAGTTGGATACTGGGAATTAAAGATATTTACATCCTTATTTGAAAGTGGTGCACTGTAAGCGCAAAATAAATGAAGATAGATAAGCAAGAATATGACTAAGAAATAGTCAAAATGTTTAAAAATGAAAGAATTTCCTCATTGAAGGCCCGAATGCTGAGTGTATCAGCGGATTATGCCACTGTTCTGACTTTGACGCGGTTTTGATTTCAGACTTAAACTTATCTGTTTTTCTTAAGTACTCTCATCAGTGCACCTGTCACTATGAATCCTGCTACCCATGTATGTTATGCTCATTTATGTTCCAAACGTGTCGGGAAGGCTTCCCGCTACTGTGGAGCCGAACGATACGATTCAGCACATTATCCAATTTAGTATCAGTAAGGGTGCAGAAGAAGCTGAATACAGCAATCAGCACTGATATCTTTTGTACTTGCAAATCATAGTTTGGCGAAATATAATATAGGAAATAGCGCATAAATCGCCAAATATTGTTGAATTACATGAAAAATGGCGAAATATGTGAATGTAAGGTGATATTATGAGGATTATTGGAAGAGAAAGAGAAAAAGACTGTCTTATGCAGTGTCTGTTATCAAAGAAACCCGAACTTGTTGCGGTATATGGCCGAAGAAGAGTTGGCAAAACATATCTGATAAAAGAATTCTTCAATAATCATTTCTCTTTCTATACAACAGGAATTGCCGATGAGAAAACACAGGGCCAGTTAAAGACATTCCATTCGAGTCTCATCAAATATGGTTATCATGATAAAAAAATACCATCAGACTGGTTTGAAGCTTTTGAAATGCTTCGGAAGATGCTTGATAGTGATGGACTTTATCGTGAACCAATAAATAATAAAAGAGTCATTTTTCTTGATGAGCTTCCATGGATGGATACTGCCAAATCAGATTTTAAGAGCGCCTTTGAATACTTCTGGAACAGCTATGCTTCATCTAAAGACGATATCTTGATAATTGTATGCGGTTCAGCCACATCCTGGATATTAAACAACCTAATCTATGATCGGAAAGGGTTTCACAACAGAATAACCAAACGCATACATCTTGCTCCATTTTCGCTGGCTGAGTGTGAAGAGTTGTTTGAATATAACAATATGGTTATGACCCGAAGCCAAATGATAGAGAGTTATATGATTTTTGGCGGTGTTCCTTATTACCTGAATCTTTTGGATTCCAGACTTAGTTTAATTCAGAATGTGGAAGAATTATGTTTTAAAGAGTATGGAGATCTGCATTTTGAATACCATAGTCTCTTTCATTCGCTTTTCAATAAGCCGGAAAAACATATGGCTATTCTGGAATCTCTGGCCAGGAATTCTTATGGCCTTACCAGAACCCAGCTTTCAGGCGTTAAGGAAATAGGCGGAGGGTCAGTTTTAACGAAAGATCTCAGAGAACTGGAGGAATGCGGATTTATTCGCAGATTCAATAAATTAACAAAAAAAAGTGAAGAGTCTTTCTATCAGTTGATTGATCCATTCGTGCTTTTCAGCATTATGTTCTTAAATAATAAAAAACTTAAATCCTGGAAAGAACAGATAAATACCCCGGGATATTATTCCTGGAGAGGAAAATCATTTGAAATCGTGTGTCTTAATCATATCACACAGATAAAACTGGCACTGGGGATAAGTGGTATTGAATCAGATGAGTATTCATGGCATGGCAGCAATAAAGAGGATGGAGCTCAGATAGATTTGCTTATTGTAAGAAAAGATGGAGTAATCAATCTTTGTGAAATGAAGTTTACAAATGAAGCCTACTCTCTAGATTCTGACGAATACGAAAAACTGTTAAACAGAATGTCCCGGTTCAGAAAGGAAACCGATACGGATTACGCCATACATATTACTTTAATATGCAGCAGTGGATATAAGCGTAATAAGTATTCAGATATTATCCAGAATGTGATTACCGGAGATGAGTTATTTAAAATGTGATCATATTGTTCATGGTGTCATTATGGCTCAGATGCTCTTCTCAAGGTACCTTCTGTACGTTTTGAAACTTGATACTTCGTAAAAAGCCAGTGCTTCCTCATTGAACTCCCACATGTTGAGTTCAATTCTTGCTATGCCGTTTTCCATTGCATAGTACTCGATGAACTTAAGTATTTCCGTTGCCACGCCTTTGCGTTTATGGGCGCAGTCAACTCCGAGTTCATCGATTTCAATGTAATCCCTTGCATACTGAAAGGGTGTTTCCTTTCTGTGGGTACGGTTTATCACGGCAAAGCCGATGACCGCGTCACCGGACTCTGCCACGATTATGGTCTTTCCTTTGATGCAATCCCTGAGTTCATCGGGACAGCTGGGCCGGAATATAGATAGATATTTTATATAGAAATAATCTAGTCAAAATAATCAAAATAAATGAAGATAAGAAACCAAGAATATGACTAAGAACTAGTCAAAAAGCTTAGAAATTAAAGAATAAAAAATATGAGAGTTACCTACAAACACCACTTCGTAATAACTCTCATCAAAAAAAGGTAATTAAATGATTACACTAAAGGTAGAAAAAGAAAATAGTGTAATATCACAAGAGACTTATGGTAAGCGAAAAATAAATCGCAATTAAAACAAAAACAACCTCTAATTAATATTTGGGTATATGGAGGACACAATGGCAAAACCAAGTATATACCCAAAAGAATATAGGGACCAAATGGCTAAAGAGTGCTATGAGCAACTCTTAGAGAACAAAACAACGATTTACAAATTTGCTAAAGAAAACAATATTAATCGTAAAAATCTATGGAGCTGGATAAATTCTCGTTATTACAAAACTGAATCAGAAATATCAACATCAAGCTTTGTAAAAATAGAAAAAGCACCAGTAAATATAGTAATCGACTATTATGGTGCTAAAATTCAAACAAATGATAATAATCTTGCTTATGTATTAAGTGCCATAAAAGATGCTTATACTATCTAGAATTTCCACATAGGATGTAAGGATCTTTTCTGTTTTCATCTACTTTAGCCTGGCTAATCATAGCTCTATGCTTATTGAGACGATTTAGATCTATATTCCAAGGAAGCATCTTTTCCCACTCAGAATCATCTTTACTGCCATATGGAGCAAATGTTAATACATATTCAATGTAATCATTAGTAGAAATATTTGCCCTCTTAGCAGTTTCAATTAAAGACATAAAAAAGGAGGAAGCATCAGCACCATCTACAGTTTCACTAAATAACCAGTTACCTCTTCCAGTTGCCCAACATTTTGCTATTTGTTCGCAGCATAATGCGAAATTTCGCATTTTGCTGCTTATGCGCGGTTTTAGAAAATGCGCGGGTTTTCAAACACTCATTACAACATAAGGAGTTAGAAACTTTGGCTTCATAATTTCCGCGCATTTTATTTCTTACTGTACCATTCATGTATAGCCCAAAGGAGGGGCTGCATATGAATGAACGGTACAAGGATTTAGTAAATTCATTAATCGAAAAAACAAAGAACGAACCTCACGGTAGATCCTATTTATCCTCAATTAAGAGTATTCTTCATCAATTGGAAGAGTATTTGGAATTTAACTCTCTCGAATTCAGTCCAGAAACTGCTGCAACATGGCTCTTCAATCATGTAAGACCAACTATGAGTTATGAACAATTCAAGCATATTAGGGTCCATGTATATCGAATTGCATGCGATTTTGATACTACTCGTAATTTAAAGCCTCTCTTTTATGATAAAGAAAAACTTAGTCCTCATGACCTTCTTCCACGATGGGCTCAATCAATCATGGATAACTATGTTAAGTATTGTGATGAAAATGGACAACTCTACTATCATGAAATACGGCTTAGTATTGCTAAATTTCTAACATATCTTATCAAGGAAGGCTTTCGTGAATATGATGTAGTAGATTGCAGGATAAGCGCAAAATATTACACTGATAGACCAGCTTGGAGTAAGGGAGAACCCGCCTTTATTCAATATCTCTACAAAATTGGACTTGCTACTCGTTTTGCATATAGAGCTTTCAATCCAAGTTTTCATGCCAAAATAGCTCTCTATGATTCAGTAGATCTGTCAGATTTTCCTGATAATTACTCAACTACTGACTTTATTAAAGCTGCTCAAATTCATTTGAAAAGCCTAAAGAAGGTTGGATATTCATCATCTGTTATTGCTGGTTCAGCGACTGCAATTGATGAATTCTGCATATTCCTTGAGCTTCACAATAAAGGTTTCTCTATTGAGGCTGTAAACAAGTTTCTCTTCTTGCAGAAAGATAAATTAGGAAACAACATTGGGGTGAAGAGGCGAACACTTTTAGTGATAAATGAGATCCTCAATGGCAACATGGAGAATATTCCCGCTGTTTTTTCATTCAAGAAGGAAATATTTCCTTCTTGGGCGCTTGAAGCAGTTGAAGCATATAAAGCAATGCGGATTAAAAATCGTATTGCTGAGTCAACCCTCTTCATGGATAACAGTAGCCTTTTGAGGTTTTGCAACTTTCTCAACAGCATAGGGATAACATCTTTTACAGAAGTAACACGCCAAAACATCAAAGAATTCAACATTCAAGATAAACATTCCACAGTTGAAGGAAAGGTTGCTTACAATAATCGTATTAAAGGTTTTCTTGAATTTCTATATGAAGAAAAAATCATAAAACAAAATCTTGCTATTTCAATACCCGTAATGTCTTGTGTAAGAATTAAACCACCAACAATTCTCACAGAAGAAGAGGAAGCAAAACTCAACAACTATATTGATACAACTACATCGCTTCGCGATAGAGCGCTCTTAAAGATAGCATCGCAGACAGGAATGCGTTCAATTGATATTGTTAATCTCACGTTTGATTCTATTGATTGGGAAAACAAGACTTTCAGAATAATTCAGAAGAAAACGAATGTTGAGATCATTCTTCCCTTTTCAAACGGTGTTGGTAATGCATTGTATGAGTACATAACTAAAGAACGCCCCAACAAAGAGAGTAACTATATTTTTATCAATAAAATAGCACCTTTTAATCCATATAAGCGTAATGTTGTTGCCTTTGCTCTAAAGAAAGCACTTAATATAAACAAAGGAGCTCATATTCTTAGAAAAACATTTGCTTCTAAGATAACAGCAACCTCTACAACATTTTCTATGGTGGCAGAAACTCTTGGTCATACAAGTGACGCCAATATTGATCCATATATTTCTATTGATGAGAAACGCATGAAAGAATGTGCCCTCCCTCTTGGTAATATGTTCTCCTACAAAGGAGGCTTATTATGAGTGATTTTAAATCTAAACTTACCCCTTACATAGAAGGTCTCATAGAGGAACAACATGCCATGGGATTTTCGTTCAATGGACAAGAACAAATATTAAAAAGATTTGACAAGTTCATTATTGATAACGAACTTGATACAGGACAACTTGAAAGTGAGGTCGTTTCTTTATGGGAAGAAAGATTGCCGATAGAACAGGATAGATCTAGAAACAGGAGACTACAAACTGTTAATAAGCTCGCAGAATACATGCAAGCGTTAGGTCTACATGCTACATTCTGCCATACAATGGGTAAAGAGCTTCAAGCTATATTATATACGCCTAGCGAAGATGAAATAGCGAAGATTTTGACCCATGTTGATAATCTTGACTATGAGCAACCCTCTCTTAAACGTCTTTGTCCTGCCTACTCAGTTATGATACGTCTATATTATTTTTGTGGTCTAAGACTCAGTGAAGTGGTGATGCTAAATAGAGAAGATGTAGACCTCTCTACCGGACGGCTATACATCAAGAAGTCAAAAGGCGATAAAGATCGCTATGTCTATGTTGCAGAAGATTTAAGAGCCCTTCTTGTCAAATATGACGGTTACATGGAACAACAAGTCCCTTCGAGAGAATGGTTCTTCCCAGGTTTTTATAGTGATAAACACTTCTGTAGAACGTCAATAGACAGAAAATTTCGCGAATGGTGGAAGGCCTGTTTTCCGAGCTGGATAGGAAAAAGACCAACAATTCACAGTCTTAGACATGCATTCGTCATCAACCGTATAAACGAATGGGCCAAAGAAGGGTTAGATTTCAAAGTAATGGTTCCTGTTTTGAGCAAGTATCTAGGACACAGAAGTATTGAAGAAACCTACTACTATTACAACATGCGCAATCCTCGTGAGGAGTCTATCAGAAATATAATGGAAAGGGGCTCAATTGCCGGGGAGGTAGAACTTGACTAACACAAGAAAAACTTACTTCTTCGACTATTCTATTATGTTCCTGCAGAACTACCTTTCCAAGCGAGGCAGGAGCATACATACCATCAGCTCCTATAGAGATACTCTCTCAATCTTCAAAGATTGGCTAGAAGCAACAGGAAAGAATTTCACAACATTCAAGTTCAGCGAGTTCACTGTCGATACAGCCTATAACTTCCTCGAGTGGTTAAAGAGTGATAGAAAAAACTCTGAAGAAACCTGCAACCACCGCCTTCATGATCTTTGCGGTTATATTGATTATTGTGTTACTCAGGACGTGGCGCTAGCATCTGTTTATACACTTCTCAAAAGAGTAAAGCCGTACAAAACAGTGAAGAAGATAAAGGATTGGCTTACATCTGAACAAGTTAAGCTTATTATTGACTCATGTCCGAACACCAAGAAAGGAAAGCGTGATAAGTTAATTATCCTCATGCTCTACGAGACCGCGGTACGTGTTTCTGAACTAGCGAATTTATGCATTAGCAATGTTTATCTTGATGATGAGTTTCCTTTTATCCAACTTGTCGGCAAAGGTAAGAAGGAGCGCACTATACCTCTTATTGGCAATATTCCAATGCTCTTGAAGGATTATATCAATGAGGATGTAAAGTATTCAGGCTCAGAGTACATCTTTTATACGATGCATAATGGAAAACCGGAACACATTAGTTCGAGAAGCATTCAAGAGATGATTACACGTTCTGCAGATAAGGCCCGTCTTATTGATTCTTCAATTCCTGATAGAGTTTATCCTCATATGTTCAGAAGGAGCAAAGCTACATCTCTTTACCAGAACGGAATGGTCCTTGAGCAGGTTTCGTCCCTTCTTGGACACTCTCAGCTTGAGACTACCCGCATCTATGCAAAAGCTTCAATCGCTCAGATAAGAGAAAATATGGAGAAAGCAACACCACAGAAAGATATTGAAGCAGAGCCATTATGGCAAGGGAAAACAAAGGATCTCAATAAGCTGTATGGCTTAAGATAAAGAAAATAAAATGCGCGGAAATTATGAAGCCAAAGTTTCTAACTCCTTATGTTGTAATGAGTGTTTGAAAACCCGCGCATTTTCTAAAACCGCGCATAAGCAGCAATTGTTATCTGGAGCACCTTCTACATAATCAAGATACAAAGAGGTATATGGCTTATATTCAAGCGCATAGTTAATAGCTTTTCCCATTAACCCACTTGAAGAGTACTTGCTCTTAATATCCTCTATTTTATCAAAGAATTCTTCTATTAAAGGTTCAGACTTTTCTCTTCTTTGTTTTAAGAATTCTTCTTTAGTAAGCTCTTTATTTTTTAATTTCTCAACTAAATCATAATGAGCATTACTAAGCTTTGTATAAATAGAAACTAGAATAGTAGCATTAATATCTTTTTTATTAGCTGTTGCTTTCAAAACATCTTTGAACTTTCTAATAAGATGAACCCAACAAGTACCATGCTTCTCTATATGTAAGTATTGCTTCAAGCCATCTGTAATAACAGGTCCTTTATAGTTAAACTTTTCAATATCCTCTAGTAATACTTGTTTACTACGACCCTGAATATACTCACAAAGTACTAGGGTATGAAAAGCCACCTCCTTTTCATTAAAAGTAGTTCCAATTGTTATATACATGAAGCTATTTTGCGAAACTTTACCACTCTTAGTTCTTACATTAAGTACTGTGGTCTTAGTTTCATCCTTATTAAGCATAGCCGAAGAGTAAACTTGTTTCTTTAAAACTTTTTCTAAAGGAATTAACTCTTCATAATACTTAATAATCCAGCTAGCTAACTTTTGCCGCTGTACTATTAAGCCAGCTCTTTGATGAATCTCGCTCTGACGATAAAAAGGCAAATAATCATCAAACTTACTTACTACTGAGTGAGCTATAAAGTTTGGAGTTGCTGCAAGGCCATCAAGCTTCTTGCTTTTAAACTCTACTACGCTTTTATCTTCACTATCTGTAGTATTAGCTGGTTCATACTTTAAGTAATGGTCTCTGACAATAATATACTTTTGAGGAACTATATAAACCTTATCAATAGTTTTATCTTCTACTCTTTTATAAAGGACTCCATTAATAACTTTCTCACTTGGAGTTTCTTCATAGTTATATACATCAATAACAGGAGTAGAAGCAGGTAAAGAAGAGTTTTCTCTTGTCTTATGCTTTTTTCTAGTATGAGCTTCAACAACTATCTGTTCACTTTCAGGAAGGCCATTTTTCTGGGCTTCAAATTGAGCTAATAATTCTAGTTCCTCGAATAGGCTACCTGTTTGTTCAGAAGAAGGAGTGAATTTCTCAGCAGTTTTAAGGCGAATTATTTCTTCTAGATTTGCAATTTTATCTAGATGCTTTTCTCTTTCAGCAGCTAGATTGACATTACAAAACTGCATATCTAATACTAATTGTACTAATTCTTCTTGTGTTTTTCCTACTAAATCACTCTTACTATACATGCTTGTATTATAAAGAATTATTAAACTTTTTACAATAGGTTTTAGTAAAATAATTCATTGTATTACAACATTTTAACCTGCAAATAATGGGCTGTAATTAGGAAAGATTTTAAATACATCTGCTCCTCTTAAAAGGTACCTTATATCTTCTAATTTTATGCTTCTTGATGCTTCTTCTGTCTTTGGCCATGAGAAGGTGGATTTATAATCTAAACGCTTTGTTATTTCAAACCATCCATTACCATCCCAAAGGATTGCTTTTATAGTTTTTCTATTTTTGCTGCAAAACATAAAGATGGATTTTGAAAATGGATTAAGAGCCATTTCTTCTTGAACTATTAGTGATAGCTTTAATGCTCCCTTTCTAAGATCTGTACATCCTGGCTTAATGTAGTAATCGTATTCTTCAAACTTAATCATTTATTTAGATCCTCATCTTTTGTTTAAAGAATACCTTTTGACAATATTGTTAAATAGAGCAATTTATTTTTCGGTTACGACTTATGATTCAATTATTAGAAGTATAGATATACATAGTTTAGAGTGTACCTGTGGTAGACATGATATGGTAGTACATGGCTATTATAGTCACTGCGTTAAAACTAAATCTGGAGTAATAAAATATTTTGAAAAGTACCCATGGTATTTATTTCACTTGATATTTGCTAATCTAAGCTTTGATGGATTCTTCCTGCAATTCATAAAAAACAAATTGTGGTCTAACAACATGGTTACTGTCTTTTAAACAAATAACCTCCTAATTGGATTTTTGGTCCAACTAGAAGGTCACAGGTCAGTACTCAAAGAGTATTAGAAATACCTATCTTATTTCTCAAAAAGATGTCTCAAAAGATAATAGCTTATATTTCAAGCCTTTCTATATGGTGCCATTCTTATGTGATAAAGAATAATTATTTCTTTTGTCTATAATGAGGGACAGTATTAGTTTTATTATCTACTGTCCCTTTAATATCTTATTTATCTAAGAGTTCATCAAACTTTTTTGCAATCTCTTTTTTATCTAAATTTCGTCCTATGATACAAAGCCTTATCATCCTGTCGCCAACCTTTTCATCCCAATCGGCTCTAAGCTGAGGATTTTCCTTAAGAAGCTGCTTTTTCTCTCTTTCAGGTGCAGTTGCAATCCATCTTCCATATGCACCACATAGCATTTGACGTCCACTAGTTTCTAAAATATAAGCCATGTCATTTTCATCACTAAACCAAATAACACCCTTACATCTAATTATATTCTTTGGAAACGATGGCACAAAGGCACGAAGCTTTTCCCTGTCAAAGGGAGTTCTCCTATAGTAAATGAAAGTACCAATTCCATATTCATCCTCACTCTCACCCTCATGTCTATGTTCATGATGATGGTGATCATGATGGTGGTGTTCCTCCTCTTCATGATGTTCATGCTCATGGTGATGATCAGGATTATTTTCATCCTCTGCATCTCCTAGCTCACCTTCCTTAGAGAGAGCCTGACACCAGCCTGCACTATTAAAAACTGCTTCGAAATCAAAGGAATTAGTATTTAGGATATCCTTTACAGCTACATCTCCCTGACTTGTTTCAATTACCTTAGCACCTGGATGGAGAGCATCTACAACCATTCTAACCTTTTTAAGCTCATCTGGTGATACCAAGTCCTTTTTATTAATTACAAGAGTTGAGCAGAATTCAATCTGCTGAACTAAGAGGCTTTCGATATCCTCTTCAGCAATTTCATCTTTCTTTAATAGCTTCTCACCTGATGCAAATTCATCTACAAGGCGAGATGCATCAACAACGCCTACAACATTATCAAGATAACCATTTCTAATTAACTCAAGCTCCTGAGCAATAGGCATTGGTTCACATACTCCACTAGCCTCAATAAGAATGTAATCATAAAGGCCCTTAGAAATAAGCTTCTCTATTCCCTTCGTCATTTCACTCTTCAGGGTACAGCAGATACAACCATTTGTAAGAGGGACGATATCACTAGTATCTGTAATATGACCACCCTTAGCTATTAAGGATGCATCAACATTTATTTCTCCAATATCATTTACAATTACTGCTACTCTATATCCCTCTTGGTTATTTAAAACTTTATTTAAAAGTGTTGTCTTTCCAGCTCCAAGATATCCACATAATAATGTAATAGGTGTTTTCTTCTTTGCCATTTTTATATTTCTCCAAACATATTGAAATATACCAACAAAAGAAAAAAGAGTAATTATTTATGATAAAAAATAGGAAAAGAGCATTAAACCTTTTTACTATTTTATCCTCTATTAGTCCCAATATACCAAATATCAATGCCAATAGCATTATCACTTTCAACTAAGGCTAAATACCAATCAGCTTAAAAACTAATTTTTGGGGTTATTCTAGTTCTAAACGCACAAAATTCTTTAAGAGCTCACTACTCAAATTACACACTTTTCAATATAAAAAGATTAAATAAAACAAATGAGTACTTTTTCCCCATTATATAAATCAATTAATAAATAAAAACATTGCTTTTTATTAAAACTAGGATATAAAATTTAATTATTATTATACTTTTAGGAGGCTAAAGTATGAAAAAGTTGTTATCAGTATTATTAGTTTTAATTATGTGTTTTTCACTTTTTGCAAATGGATCAAGTGAAACTAAGGCTTCTGAAAACAAAACTGTAACACTGGAATGGTGGACATGGGATCCTGAAATGATAGAACAAAATAGATCTATTATCGCAGCATTTGAAGCTCAGAACCCAGGAATCAAAATTAATAATACTATTGTTGATACAAAAGAGTATTGGACAAAGTTAAGAATTCAGGCTCAACAAAAGAGACTCCCAGATGTATTTACTCTCTCATCTGGTTACATTGAAGAATGGGCTGAAGAAGGATTACTTAGAAATCTTGATGATTTAATTGCAGCAGATACAGGATTTTTTGATGAATTCTATAAGCCAATTTTTGATGTAACAAAGAGTATCGCAAATGCAGATCACTACTATGCTGTTCCATTTGCTCTTGTAAATACAGTTCTTTACTATAACAAAGATATGTTCGATGCAGCAGGTATTGCATATCCAACAGATGATTGGACATGGGAACAATTCAGAGAAGCTGCTAAAAAACTTACAATTGATAAAAATGGTGATGGAACTCCTGACCAGTGGGGATACTGGTTCTATGGTAGATATGCTCATGCTGAATCATGGATTTTTGCTAACGATGGTTACCTCGTAAATCGTGATACAATGAGATTCGAACCAGATGCTAATGCAATGGAAGCTCTCAAGATGTTAACAGACTTAGTACTTGTTGATCATTCTGCTCCTCGCCAGAAGGATATGAGTGCTCTCAAGAACCAGCAAGTATTCCCTAACGAGCTTTGTGCAATGTGGGTTGATGGAGGCTGGTATGTTGATGACTTTAGAAAGATTGGCGACAAGTTCCAGTGGGGCTTTGTAAGAGTACCTCAGGGTCCAAGTGGCACAAAGAGACTTACATATGCTTGGCCAGATAGCTATGCACTTTCTCCATATACAGAAAATGCTGATGCTGCTTGGAAGTTTGTTAAGTTCATCGCAGGTCAAGGTATTTCATTAGACCAGTTCATGGCTGGTAAGATTCCTGCATACAAACCTCTTACAGAATCAGATGCATTTGTTGACTTAACAGTTCAACCTGGAAAAGATATGCAGCTCTTAAGAGATATGGCTAATGATGAAATGACAACCTCTTACACAAAGGGTTGGAATGAATGGAGAGGATATGGTGCTGCTGATACTATGGGTCTTAATGGTGTTATCGATAGTATTATCAATGGTGAAACAAGCTTCGATGCAGGTATGAAGAGTGCTACAGAAAGTATCAACAAAGTACTTGCTCGTTATTACAAATAATTTTTAACTTACTATTCTTAGAGGCATATGCTGTGTATGCATATGCCTCATCTTTCTTGGAGGTGTAGTTTGACAAAAACAAAATCTTATAGATGGCATAGCTGGATAACACCTTGGTTATTTATTTTGCCAACACTTGTAGGACTAATAATCTTCCGTCTTATTCCAATTGCAAGTTCTCTTTATCTTGGTTTTACAGATTGGAACTTATTAAGGGACCCTGTTTTTATTGGACTAGAAAACTTCAAAGAACTATTTGCTGAACCAGATTTCTACCTTATAGTTTCAAATACAATAAAACTAACACTATGGTATGTAATTGGTTCCATGATAGTAGGATTACTCCTTGCTATTCTTATTAATAACAAACTAAAAGGCATTAATTTCTTCCGTGCTGCAATTTACATGCCTGTTATTACCTCATCTGTTGCAGTCGGTATCGTTTGGTGTTGGATTTTAGGACCAAAGTTTGGTCTTGTTGATATAATACTTTCAAAATTTGGTATTCAAGCTCCTTACTGGCTAAGTGATACCAAATATGCTCTTGGTACCGTTACTTTCGTACAAGTATGGAAGATGGCAGGTTACTATATGATTCTTTTCCTCGCTGGACTACAAGCAATTAGTAGTGAAGTAATTGAAGCATCAATTGTTGATGGAGCTAGTGCTTCACAACGTTTATTTAAAATAACAATTCCAATGTTATCTCCTACTATATTCTTCGTTCTTACAGTTGCAATCATGGATGCATTTAAAAACTTTGAACTTATCCACGCAATGACTCATGGTGGACCAAAGAATGCAACAAATACTCTTGTATATGACGTATATCTAAATGCATTTACATATTATAGAGTTGGATATGCAGAAGCAATTGCTTATGTACTTCTCGCACTTGTTGGTGGATTAACTATTCTTAATTTTATTATTAAGAAGAAATGGGCTCAGCCACTTGAGTAGGAGGAATTGAAAATGGTAAAGAAAAAATCATCACATATCATAGTACTCATACTTTTAATTTTAGTTACATTTATCTCAATATTCCCTTTTGTTTGGATGGTTGTTAACTCTTTCATGTCAGATGACCAAATATATGCATTCCCTCCACGCTTTTGGCCAGAAAAGCTATTTAAAAAAGGAATGTGGGATAACTATGCGACTGTATTAAATGCTTATAACTTCCTTAAGTACATCATAAACTCATTAATTGTTGCGGGAGCTGCTGCAATAGGACAAATTGTAGTTTGTCCAATGGCTGCCTTTGCATTTGCAAAAATGAAGTTTAGAGGAAGCAAGTTAATATTTACTCTTTTGCTTGTTACCTTGATGATACCTCACCAAGTAACAATTATCCCTGAATACTACTTAATGATGAAAATAGGTTGGCTCGATAGCTATCTACCATTAATTATTCCATCATTCTTAGCTGGTGCTTTTGGTACATTTATGTTTATCAGCGTATTTGAATCAATTCCTGAAGCACTTTTTGATGCTGCAATTATCGATGGCGCTTCTGCTTGGAAAATTTATACACATGTATACTATCCTGAAGCAACAGCACCATTAGCAACATTATTTATTATTGCTTTTATGAATAACTGGAATGACCTACTACGTCCAATGCTTTATATTTCAAAGCCTGACCTATATACAGTTACTCTTGGTCTTACTCAGTTCCAAAGTGCATACTCCTCACAGTGGTCATTACTACTTGCAGGTAGTGTACTATCAGTATTACCTTTAATAATTGTATATTTATTCTGCCAGAAATATATCATTGAAAATTCACTTTCTGCAGGAGTAAAAGGATGATAGAAACACAAATCATTACTGAAAAATATGAAAATGGAGAGATGCAACGTTATCAAATAGCAAAGGGCTTTGCTTGGTCTGATATTTCATTTTCCATTCCTCCATTTTCAAAAGAAGCTTATGATGAATTTGTTAGAATGTATGAAGCCTTTATCATTCCAAAGCATAGATCATGGTATGGGGCTTTAGTTATTTTCCATTTTCCAAATGACATTAAAATTCCTTTCTCTTTTGATACTGACATCGGTACTGTCTTTGATCCTCAGCTTGCTTTTGCTGCAGAATTAGAAAGACAGTACAAAGCAGGACTAATAAAAAAAGAAAATGATGATATTGTAGTTAGCGATAAAAAGACTAGTGATTTTATCGCAACTTTAAAGGAAAAAGGATGGTTTAAAGTACTATGTGGAGATAAAGATAGTATTTCAATACTTCCTGTTAGTAATACCTTTGGATACCTTAGCCAAACTACACCTTGTCCTAAATTAAGTGTTAATAGCCACTTCTTTACAATGGATGTTTTTGACCATGATTCTCCATATGATACTTTTGGTGTCTCTTATGGTCTTGCTCTTAAAGATGGTGTTGTAATTCAACCTCCTCTCTTCTATAGAGAAGCTTTATTAGTAGATAAAAATGGTAAGAGTTATGTAAAGAAAATATCAGTTACAGATCTTAGTATTACTATTAATGGTATTACATTCAAAGATGGGGATAATGCAACCTATTATCAAAGGCCATTAGATAGAGTAACACCTAAGACAAGTGGTAGTGATATTGTAATTATTGGAAATAAGGTAATTGCTTATCATAAGGGTGGTGAAACACTTATTCCTTCTTCTGGTTTTATTATTCAAACTAAAGAGGATATTTCTTATTCTGAATCAAAAGTTATCTATAATGGGTTAGAGGACTACGTATTTGGACTACAAGTAGGTTCTGCAGTAGTTAGAGAGACAGAGAAGATAACTGAGTTATCATCACCATTCTATGATATAGAAATAGATCCTATTTCATATCCACCTACTCTCTATCCACTTGATTACGAAGCCGCTCGTGCACCACGTATGGCTA
>NZ_JAXEGN010000204.1:0-9507 GCF_034103065.1 Bullifex sp.
CTTACATGTTTAGTTGGTATTGGTTTTCAAGAGTTGGTTAGTAATAATATTCGAACAACCTGCTTATCTCTCTCAGTATGTTCTATTTTACTATACATCTATTATATAGATTTCCTTATTCAAAGAAGTGATAAACAAATAATAGAGCAAAAGCAACAACTTGAACATGATGCACTAACAGGCTTGTTTAATAGATTTTCATTTGAAAAAACAATTCATATTTCTCAACCACATTTTATGATTAAGGATCTTACAGTTTTTGCATTTGATATCAATGGTTTAAAAAGCGTAAATGATACTTATGGCCATGATGCTGGAGATGAGCTAATAATTAGTTCCGCAAATATAATAATGAATGTTTTCTCACCCTATGGTAAGTGCTTTAGAATAGGTGGAGATGAGATGGTCGCTATTATATTACTTAGAGAAGAAGATATTTCAAGTCTAATTACAGAATTTGATAATAAGATGGATAATTGGAAGGGAATATATTCAGATAAATTAAATATAGCATATGGCTATGTGAGAGCTGATCATCACCCAAGCAAAAATCTTGAAGAATTATATAAACTTGCTGACCACTATATGTATGAAAATAAAATGATGTATTACCAAAAGCAATAAAAAACGGAGAGGGGGGGATTCGAACCCCCGAAGGCTTTTGACCTTACACGACTTCCAATCGTGCACCTTCGACCACTCGGACACCTCTCCAGTTAGTAATCATAGTACAGTTATTTCGGAGAGAGAGGGATTCGAACCCTCGATGCAGCAAAACCACATAACGGATTTCGAGTCCGTCTCCTTCGACCTCTCGGACATCTCTCCAAGATATAAAGACGAATAATAATTGTACTAGCTTGCTCAATTTAGCTTTTTTGAGAGAAATTATCAAGTATTGAATTAATATTTAAGAAATGTCATTAAATAAAAATACACTATTATTATCCTCTATAAAGCCATTTTTAATATAAAAGTCATATGCATAATTACTCTTTTGTGTTTGCAGCACTATAGAAGAGATAAAATTCTCTTTGGCCTTCTTTTTTAAGGCGTTCATAAAAGTTGTTCCAAGTCCTTCATGTTGAACATCAGATTTAATAAAAAATTCACCAACAACAGCCTCCGGTCCTTTATACCAATATCGGACATAGCCTAAAGCAACACCTACAAGGCTATCATCTTGGTAAAGGGAATAAGAGAAAGGTCTTTTAACTTCTATTTGGTCAAGAAGATAATTTCTAGCTGTTTCTCTATCCCAATTTTCATTCCAAGGTGGAAGAGAAAATACACTAAGAAATAGCTCTAATATTTGTTCAATATCATCACTAGTAATTTCTTTTATTTCAATCATAAGAAAAAGATAACAATTAAATTAAATAATGTCAGATGAAAAAAATTAATAAATAGAATATTCTTCAAGTGCTATGGATAAAATAACTTCAGTTAAAAAGGGTATATTTTTTATTCTTCTTTCAGCTCTTGGTTTTTCGATAATGAATCTATGTGTGACCTTAGCTGGAGATCTTCCAACCTTTCAAAAAGCACTCTTTAGAAATGCAGGTGCTATGATAGTATCATTTTTCTTGTTTCTAAAAAGTGGTGATAAGCTTGATTTAAAGCCTAGTGACTTAGGCTTGTTATTAATGAGAGCACTCTTTGGTTCTGTAGGACTTTTTGCTAACTTCTATGCTCTAGATCATATGATGATCTCTGATGCATCAATGCTAAACAAACTTGCACCATTTTTTACTCTTTTACTCTCTGCTATATTTTTAAAGGAAAAGACAAGTATAAAGCAATATTTATTTGTAGCACTTGCTTTTGTTGGTGTGCTATTTATTGTAAAACCAACAATGGAATTTACTCAGAGTATGGGAGCTTCAATTGTAGGTGTTATTGGGGGCTTTGGTGCCGGAGCTGCATATGCATGTGTTAGAGGATTAGGAAAAAGAGGAATGCCATCAAGTCAAATAGTATTAGGCTTTTCAGTTGTATCAACATTAATTGCAATTCCATTTGTAATTAATAACCATGCACCAATGAGTATTTATCAAATATGTCTTTTATCCTTAGCTGCAATTGGCGCAACAGTTGGGCAATTTGGTATTACTTGGGCATATAAGGCAGCACCTAGTAAAGAAATATCAATCTTTGATTATTTTACTGTAATATTCTCAGCTCTTTGGGGCTTTATTTTCTTGTCACAAGTTCCAGATATTTATTCTTTATTTGGATATCTAATTATTTTTACAAGTGCTCTTTTGATGTTTTTCTACAATAAGAGACATTAAATGTTTTACTCTTGGCCTGTTATATCTTTGAGCAATTACAAAGGTCATATCTAGCAGAGATGCTAAAACAGATGTGATGAAAAAGATAATAATACTATCGTGTAAGTAACTCCAAAAAATTGAGAGAAGTAGTGGTGTATAACTGAAAAATGATATAGCAATGTGCACAAATTCAGAGTGAAGCATATTGCTATATAGCTTATTTAAATCTCTTTCTTTGAATAACTCAGGCTTATAAGTTGGAAGTTTATCCTTCCAGTTTTTTACACCTAATTTTTCATATAGTTTTAATTCTTTATCAGATACATTAAAAATTCTTTCTTTTCCTGTGAGTTTTATAGTGGAAAAAATTGCTCCACAGATAGCCCTTAACCAAAAGTGAAAGGTAATTGTTGCAAATGTAATTGTAAGTGCAACATTAGAAAGATAGACAGAGATTAGTGTAAAAAGAGGAAAGATTATTAATGATATATTAAAAACTCTAGATACTTTCATTACTCAATTAAGCCATATTCTTTGTATTTAGCGATAATCCAATTGTATAAAAGCCGGTTTCCAAGATAGTGCTTATAAGTTGCACTTTTTTCTTTACCTTCGCTTTTTAATCTGTCAATTTCAGTTTTTTCTTTGCTATAGCTATTTTGTATATCACTAAGCATTTTTTCAAATTTATCAAGTCGTTCATTCATAGAAAAGGATGATAAACTCAAGAATTTGTTTATGCAATAAAATACTAAATTATTGAACGTTTGATATTAGAGTAGCTCTAATTTAATTATACCTAATATTCCTGCTAAATGTAAGATTATATATTGTATACGTTTTATGTATTTACTTTGAATATAAATAATTAATTCATAATAAGTAATTTTTTATCTAAAGGATATTTACTTTAGAGTTGCTCTAATAGATAAAATTTTATCCATATTTTATGGAGGAATAATGGAAAACTTCAATTACAACATTGGTACGAAAATATTGTTTGGTAAAAATGCTGTATCAACACACTTAGCAGATACAGTAAAGCGTTATGGCAATAAAGTACTATTCGTATATGATGATATCCCTGTTAAAGCTTCTGGACTTTACCAGGAGATAGTAAATTCTCTAAGTAACAATGGTATTGAATACGCAGAATTCTCTGGTATTGAGCCAAATCCAAAGCATACCACAATTAATGATGGTATTAAGAAAGTTAGAGAAATGGGTGAGGCTGTAATAATTGCAGCTGGTGGTGGTTCTACAATCGATACAGGAAAAGCTATCGGTTTTGGATACTATGGTGAAGATGATGTTTGGGATTTCTACTGTGGAAAGAAAAAGGTAGAAAAGACATTACCTGTAATTTGTATTCCTACACTTGCAGCAGCAGGTGCTGAGGTTTCATGGTCTGCTGTAGTATCAAATATTGAGGCAAAGAGAAAAATCGGTCTTAGAAATCCTATTAATAGACCAGCAGTAGCTATTGTAGATCCTACATATACATTCTCTGTTCCACCATTTCAGACAGCATGTGGCATTATCGATATTATGTCTCATACACTTGAGACATATTTTTCATCAACAATGGCACTTCAAGATGCTATTTCTGAAGGAATTCAAAAGTCAGCTATCCATGCTGGTAGAAGAGCGATGATGAATCCAAAGGATTACGATGCTAGAGCTGAATTACTTTGGGCTAGTGAACTTTCAATTATGCAAATTTCTTCTTTCGGAAGAAGTAATGCCGCAACAATTATTCACACTATTGAGCATATGCTTTCAGCTCACATTGATGCAGTAGTACATGGAGCAGGAATAGCAATTATTTCTCTTGCTTTCTACAAGTATGCTCTTACAGATAAAAATGTTCCTAAATTTGCTCATTGGGGTAAATGTGTTTGGGGAGTTAATCCTCAGTTAGATGATTACACTGCAGCTAATGAAGCTATTAAGTGCTATGAATCATTTATCGCAGAGTTAGGACTTCCTACAAGATTATCTCAAATGAAGAAAAAGAGAGGTGGAGAAGAATTTATCACTCTCGAAGACATCATTCCTGTAGTTGATGACTTAGTAGCTACTGCTGATGGCAGCAAGTGGTACCAGCCTGTAAGAACTAAGGATGACTACATGGCAATCTTTAAATTAGCACTCTAAAGGAAATAAAAATGGCAAAATTATCAAAGAAAAGTATTCAATGGATTATCGTAATACTAGCATTTGTGTTAGTAAAACTCTTTCCAACAGGAGAGTTATGGACCCCTACATTAAGCACATTCCTTGCTATTACTGTAAGTGGTATCCTCTTATTAGCATTTAACTTACTTAACAATGTTACCTCATCAATTATATTAATTTTCGCATATCCTCTATTAAAGGTATGTTCATTAAGCCAAGCGCTTTCAAACTGGACAAGTGAAGCTGTATGGATGACTCTTTGTTGTTTTGTACTTGTAGTACTTATTCAAAAGACTACAATTCTAGAGAGAATAGCATATAAAATGGCCTCAAAGTGTAACGGTAGTTACATCGCATTAGTATTTGGTGTTGCTTTAATTTCAATTGTAGCAAGAGTTTTAATGCAGGGTATTCTAGCATTAGTATCAGTAATTGCAATTGTATATGGTATGTGTAAAGCTCTTAACTTAAAAGGTAAGGGAGCTGCAGGTTTATTACTAACTTGTACTTTTGTATACCACGATTCAAACTTCTTTATCTATTCTCCTGGTTATATTGCAATTGTATTTAAAAATGCAGCAACAGTATCACCAATGCCAATTGATTACTTTACCTACTTTATGGATAACTGGGTTTTCATTATCCCACTTATCTTAACAACAATTGCTACTGCTTTCTTATGCAGACCTAAAGAACCTCTTGGAGAAACAACATTCTTCGATGAGAAGCTCAAAGAGCTTGGTGCATGGACAGCTAAAGATAAGAAGATGCTTGTTATCTTAATTCTCTTCATCCTTTATCTATTTACAAATTCAATTCATAAACTTGGTATGATGTATGGTTTTGTATTTGTAATTACAGCTCCATTCTTGCCTGGTATTGAAATTGGTGAGGCAAAGGACTTTGGTAAGGTTTCTTGGGGTGGTATCTTCTTTGTTGCGGCTTGTATGACTATTGGTACAGCTGGTGCTGCAGCAGGATTTGGTAAATTTATCTCAACAATTGCACTTCCATTACTTCAGAATATGTCAAATAAAGTATTCTTTGCGGCAACATATTTCTTATCCGTATTCCTCAACTTTATCATGACACCTGCAGCTGTAATGAGTGTGCTTGGCGAACCATTAGCTCAAATCTGTCAAGACCTTTCATTTAACCCATATGGTATGGTTTATAGCGTATTCCAAGGTATTTCACAGCTATTATTTGCTTACGAAGTTACAGTATACATGGTAGCATTCTCATTTGGCCTTATGTCTACAAAAGAATTTGCCAAACCAATGATTGTAAAATTTATTATTCAGACCGTTGGATTATTAACAATTGGATTCCTATGGTGGGGTGTTAGAGGTATTGTTTAATACTAATAATCTAGGGATTTTTGCTTGCTGACAAACTTTTTGAGCTTTGACAAAAGGCCACGCTGTTTATCGGTAAAAATCCCTTTTTCTTTCTCACTCTCGATTTCTTCATCGAGGTAGCTGTAAAATCTAATTTTATATTGCAGATCCCGTTCTGCTTCTTGCAGTTCTTGGATCTGCTTTCTTAATGATTTTTGTAGGTTGATTAGAATTAATAATCTCTCTTTTACAGTATCATCACCGATTAAAGTATCGAGAATAAATAATCTACAATCATGAATAAAAAGACCAATTTGTCTTAAACACTTAATTAGCTTTCCAAAAGCCCAATCAGCTTCACTAAATAACCTTTCATCATTGCATATATCACGCTTAACAAAGGGAAAAAGATGTTCTTTATCATAGAATCTAATAGTATGAGAAGAGAGTCCAAGCTTTTTTGACAATTCTTTTACTGTATATTTGGGTTTTGTATCATAATCGATAGAAATACCATTTTCTATAATGTTATCTAATTGGCTAATGATCTCTTCATCTGTTTTTTCTTTGTTAATCATAATTTTTTATTATTTACTATTTTTACTTTGTTGTAAAACAATTTATCCCCCGTTTCTAATCGATATTAGTTAGATTAATATTAATCCAATCGAGGGACTAAAGTATTCTGATTAATTATTTACTAATGCATCTAAAAGCTCTGTTATTTGGACTTTAAGGTTTTCTGTATCAGCCTTTAAAACTCCTGTGGTAAAGGCTTCTCTATCTAGAGTAATACCTGTATATGTAGTAGTTGCTTCCTTTGCATTTACAAAGGTAAGAAGCTCTATAAGTTTTTCCCTTACAAAGCTACCACCAGAAGCTCCAGCTGCTGTAGAGATTGTAAATAGCTTACCATTTAGTACATTCTCACTTCTAGCTGCATTTTTATATAGTGGACGAGATAGCCAATCAAGTAGATTTTTAAGATATCCAGGGTAACTATGGTTGTATTCTGGTGTGAAGAACCAAAGAGCATCGGAAGATAAGCACTGCTTTCTAACTCTTTCAATTTCTTCTGGTGCAGGGTATTCAATATCTTGATCCATTAGAGGAATATTTGAGAAATCAAGGTAGGAAACATCAGCACGATTTGCTATTAAACTTTCAGTAAGTTTAGCTAATTGTCTATTAAATGATTCTTTTCTTTTTGAACCAACTATAAATAATATTTTCTTCACTTTTTCCCTCCTAATTTAACCATAACATTTGGGGTGTTATTGATAATAATAGCAATGTAATTAATAAAGAAATTAGAAACAAATTATAGATAGGAAATAGTAATACGACAATAAAGAGAAAGGTTTCTAAGGCATTTTTGTCAAAAATAAAATAGTAAATTAAAACAAGAAACATTAATGTAATATGCTTTTAGTTTGTTTTATTGCAAATAGTTTTAACTTATTTGCGCAATATTTGCGCAAATATTTGTTCAAAATTTGCTTGCAAATAATGTAATTGGTGTTACACTCTAAATAAGAGGAAGTAAATGAGAGATGTTAGATTAAAGGATATTGCTGATAAAGCAGGGGTTTCTGTGTCCACTGTATCAAGAACACTCTCAGGTAATTCAAATAGAATTGGAAAGCAAACTCAAGAAAAGATATTAAAAATAGCTTCTGAGCTAGGATTTGCAAAAAGTAGAACAAATCGCATTAAAGCTTCCTTTGATGAAATACGCTTAGCAACTGTATTTATCTCTGATAATGAAAGTTTTCTCTCTCCATTTTTTACAAAGATTTTAGAGGGAATTGACCAAGAGATTCATAAAAAGGATTTAGATTTAAATATAGAACATTCAATATTAACAGTTACAGATGAAGCTTTTTCATCAAGTATTCAAGATAATAAAATTGATGCTGCTATTATTTTAGGTCGTGCAAGTCTTGATGTAATTGAACACATTAAATCCTGTATACCTGTTATTGCTTATGCAGGTCTTAATTCAATAGGCGGAATGGATGAAGTACTTTGTGATGCTGGAAAAGGCATTGAAGATGCTGTTTGCTATTTAGCAAATTTAGGACGTAAGAAAATAGCCTATATTGGTCCAACTGATAAACAAAACATTGCTAATGAACATCGTTTTACTGGCTATAAAGAAGGCTTAAAGAAATCAACGCTAGATTATGAAGACATTCTTGTTGAAGATATCTTTTTATCACCACAAGAGGGTTATGATGGAGCAAAAAGGCTATTAAATAGAGCTTTTCCTGATGCAATAGTTGCAGCTAACGATAATGCTGCTTTAGGTATCATTAGATGCTTAAATGAGAAGGGAATAAAAATTCCTGAAGAAATTGCTGTAACCGGATTTGATAATATTGAAGCATCAGCATTCTTACGTCCTGCTCTAACTACATTTGATGTGCCTAAGTCTGATATTGGACGTTTTGCTGCCAAGATAGTAATTGATAGATGTTTAAATCCTAGAAAAGAAAATATTTTAATCAATATTCCATATAAGTTGATAGAAAGAGAATCAACAGTGGATAAGGAGGGTTGTTGATGAAGAATATCTTATTCATGCATGGAGGTGGTCCAACTGCTGTTATTAATGCCTCTCTTTCAGGTTCTATTAGAGAGCTTTATGACAGGTCCTTTGATGGTGACATTCTTTATGCTCCTTTTGGAACAGGAGGATTATTAAAAAATAAAATAAATAAGTTTCCTGCTCTTAGCAATGAAGATTTAATTAAGTTAGAAAGGACTCCAGGTTCTGCAATTGGAACAGGTCGTGACCACTTAGAAGGTGATGACTATGATAAGCTTGCATCAATATTAAAAGAAAATAATATCGGTTATGTAGTTATGACTGGTGGAAATGGAACTATGGATACTTGTAGAAAGCTTTCTTACGCTGCGAAAAAGCATAACATAGTTGTAACCGGTACTCCAAAAACGATGGATAATGATTTATCCGTAACAGATAACAGTCCTGGCTTTGGTTCTGCTGCAAGATATATTGCTGCATGTGTTAGAGAAGCATCAGAAGACGTACTTGGACTTCCTATCCACGCTTGTGTTATTGAGGCTCTTGGACGTGATGCAGGATGGGTTACTGCATCTGCTATCATGGCTAAAAGTGGAAAGGCTCCTGGCGCTGATATTATTTTGGTCCCTGAAGTTGCTTTTGATAAGGATAAGTTTTTAACAAAAGTTGAAAAGATTCATAAAGAGAAGGGTGGTGTTGTAATCGTAGCTAGCGAAGGTATGCGCTATAGCGATGGAAAACCAATTGTGGAACCTGTTTTTCAAGTTGGAAGGAGTGTTTATTTTGGTGATGTTTCTTCACACCTTTCAAATTTAATTATTAAGGAGCTTGGTATTAAATCACGCTCAGAAAAACCTGGAATTTTAGGTAGAGCTTCTATTTCATGGCAAAGTGATGTCGATAGGGCTGAAGCAATAGCTTGTGGAAGAGTTTCTGTAAAGTGTGCTCTTGAAGGTAAAAATGGTTACATGAGCGTAATTAAGAGAACTTCATCTTCACCTTATACATTTGAAGCTGTAGAAAGTCCTATCCTCGATAGTATTCTAGAGGCAAGGACCTTAGATGAAAAATATATTGATAAAGAAAATATGTTTATTAATGAATCATTTATTGAGTACGCAAAGCCTCTTATTGGTTCAATAGGTGATGATTTTTGTTCATT
>NZ_JAXEGN010000205.1:0-2001 GCF_034103065.1 Bullifex sp.
AATTGTCCAAGAATTGTAAAAGCAAAAGATAAAAACACAAATAAACCTTTATTCTTTGCAAATACCAAGTGGGCAATAATTGATACAGTAAAAGGGCGCCCTTTAAGACCAAAGGAAGTTACTGATATCTTAAAAACTCCACCAAAAGAACTTCAAATTGATGCTTCAATGCCTAATAATCTTGATGTAATTGAATCATCAAAGTGTGTTCTTACAACTTATGAACCAGTTATTCACTATCTTGATACAGATTTAAACCACCATGTTAATAATCTTTCATACATTAACTGGATTCTTGATTCTCTTCCTGAAGAGTTTATGGATAGCTATAAGCCATCTATAATCGATGTTAGATGGATAAGACAAACATATAGAAAAGATCATCTTGTAGTTACAGTTCTTTCTAAAAATGAAGATGAGTATAGTAAAACATCACCTGAATTATATTTTAAAATAGAAAGAATAAAAGAAGATGGCACCAAAGAAGATGTCTTTGACGCTGTTACTACTTGGAAGAAAAGAGAAGAGTTTTAATCAATAGTGAGGTGGCTTTCTATTAGGTCTTGATGGAGAGCCGACCTCTTCAATTAATTCTTCTAACTTCTTTGTTACCTGTAAAAGTTTAATATTAAGAGCATCAATATTTTTCTGCTGCTCAATTACTACGTCATTTAATTCAGCAACTTGTGCTTCTAAGTAAGATACTTTAATCTCAACTTGTTCTAATTCTTCATTCATATAGAGCAATTCTATATCTACTTTTATTTTACTGCAACAAAACAATTGCATATTGTTGCAATTCAATATTATGCTATACTTGTTTTGTTGGAGTTTTTTATGAAAGGTGAAAGAGTTGCACAATTAGAACTTTTACTTCGTTCCCATCCAGAAGGATTAAGAAGAGCTGAAATTGCAAGAAGACTTGGAGTACATAGATCTACTATATCAAGATATGTAGAAGACCTATCTGAGCACATCGATGTTTATGAAGAAAACAATTTAATTAAGATTCGACAAAAAGAAGATGATGAAAACATTGCTCTCTCTATTTATGAATCTTTAGCATTTAACCTTAGTGCTGAGATATTAATTAATAATAGTGAAATACAATCACCACACCTTGCTTCTGGACTTAGAAAAATTGCAATGAACATGCGTTCCTATGCTCCAAAAGTAAGTGATAACATGCTAATGGTAGCAGAGAAAATTGATCAAGAGGTTCAAAAGAATAGAGGTAAAAACTCCAAGTACAATACTATTTTGGAAGTATTAATTGATGCTTGGGTAACAGGTAGGATTGTCAGAATTGAATTAAATAATGGTGATGAAATAGAACTTGCACCTTACTTTATTGGATTTAGAGATGAAAATAAAACTCGTCAACCTATCTCTGTAACAGGTCGTCTTAGACATACTAAAGAAATTATCACTCTCGATATTACAAAAATTGTAAGTGCTACTCTTCTTGATGAAACTTACACAATTCCAGATAACTTAAAACCGTTTAAAATGGATAAAGAAAAAGAAGATAGCTATGATGCAATAGATATGGTACCTCTAAAGCTTGAGCTACAGGAAAAATCTGCACTTAATGCTTTTAGAAATATTGTACATGGTGAAATTTCTATTTCAAAGGACCAAGGTAATAAATTAATTTGCTCATTTGAAGCTGAAAACTCAATTGAGCTAATGATGAAAATCTTCCAGTGTGGAAAATCTGTAAAAATCATTAGCCCAGATAGCTATAGAGAAAAGTATCTTGATTACTTAAATCAGATTATTTCATCTTACAATTAATCATTTCACATAGTAAGTCCATTTCTGTGTAAAAGGAATCTATAAAACATTTAATATGATAGCCATCTGTAGTTGCATGATGGCAAGTTATAGAGAGGGGCATAATTAACTGTCCCTCTTTTTCTATAAATTTTCCTGCTTCGATTGAAGGGAAATAATAGTCTTTATTTTCAAATGAATGTACAGCAAAGTGGGTGAATTCAA
>NZ_JAXEGN010000206.1:0-2522 GCF_034103065.1 Bullifex sp.
AGCAGAAAGTGGTTCATCAAGTAATAGTATTTCAGGTTTTCTAGCAAGTGCACGAGCAAGAGCAACTCTTTGTGCTTCTCCACCCGAAAGGGTAGTAACTTTACGTTTTTCATATCCAGAAAGTCCTACAAGATTAAGTAATTCCTTTACTTGTTTAGCTATTTCTTTCTTATTTACTTTATTAATCTTAAGGGAATAACCAACATTCTTTTCAACATCCATATTGGAAAAGAGTGAATAGTTTTGGAATACCATACCGATATTTCTATTTTGAATTTTTTCATTAGTAATATCTTTACCATTTAAATAAATCTTTCCTGAAAAAGATTCATTTAATCCTGCAATTGCAGAGAGAATTGTACTTTTACCAGATCCAGAAGGTCCAATAATAGATACAAACTCACCTTCAAAAAGTGAAAATGAAAGATCTAAATCAAAGTTTTTATATTTAACTCTTAAATTTTCAACTTTGAGCTTTTCCATTTTTTCCTCCTATCAATTCTGATGTAATAAATACAATTAATGCAACTAATATCAAAATAGTTCCAACAGCACAGGCTCCTTGATAATTGTATGAATTAATTAATCTATATAAGAGTAGTGGTAGAGTTGTAATCTTACCTTCTGATAGTGTCATAGTTGCATTGATTTCTCCCATTGAGAGAGCAAATGAAAAACTAAATGCTCTATATAAAGCTCCTCTTAATAGAGGTATTTCAACTAGTTTTGATGTTTTTTTATTTGTTGCACCTAATGTGTAAGAGGCATAAATAATTCTTTCATCAATTGAGCGGGCTATAGGTAACAGTGTTCTTAAGCTAAATGGTAATATTATTACAAAGTGAGCAAGTAGAATGAAGATGTAAGAAACTAAAGTTCCTCTTATAGGCATTTTTGCTCTAATAAAAGAAAAACCAAGAGCAATAGTAACTGATGATACCATCATTGGCAGCATTGCTAATAATTCACCTACAGAACTCTTTAATCTTGTAATATAAAGAGAAATTTTTAATGAAAGAAGAGTTGCAAATAAGCTACTAATAAAAGCTATTAATATACTATTTAATAGAGCTGTAAAAGCATCCTTCATTGATGAAACACTTGTTTGAAGACCAAATAGTTCTTGATAAGCTTTTATAGAAAATCCTTTACCATATCTATTTGAAGTGGATACGAATGAACGATAAACTACAGATAAAAGTGGACCTAAAATAAAGAATAATAATAGGACAATGTAAATTATTAATAATACTTTAATACCCTTATTTTTAATCTTATTTAATGAATTAGAGTTAATATTTTCAGTTAATTGTGTTCTTTTAGAAGCAATGATACTTAGAATGACAATTATTGTGTTAAAAAGAAGGGCAAATATGGAGAGCGCTGCAGCCTTATTACTGTTTCCAAGTATGTTATTTGTTCTGTATATTTCTACCTCTAGAGTTGTGAATTCAGGACCTCCACCTAATACTAAAATTATTGAAAATGAGGTAAAGCAATAGAGAAAAATTAGCAAAAATGAGGAGATTAATGCAGGGAGCATGCGAGCGAACGTAACATTAAAAAATGTCTTTACCTTAGAAGCTCCTAGCAAATATGACGATTTTTCTTGGTCTCTTGAAAGGCTATTTAAATAACTTGTTAATTGAGTTAAAGCAACTGGGAAGTTTAAAAAAGCATGAGCTAAAATAATTGCTTTAAAGGAATATAGTATTTTAACTACGCTATCGTTTGTGTTTAATAAACTTTTTAATAATTTATTTAATACTCCATTATTTCCATAAAAAATAACAAATCCTAATACTACTAAAATGGATGGTAATACAAAGCAAAGCGATGCAAGTGATAGTATAAGCTTTCTTCCTTTGAAATTATATTTTGAGAAAAGTAATGCTCCTGGAAGTGCTATTAAAATAGATAATATGGCTGAAAATAATGATTGCTTTATAGTAAATAAAAGAATTTTGTAGTTATAAGTAGATGTAAAGGCTTCTTTTACTAAATCTAATGTAAAACCATTAGCTGTAAAAAAAGCCTTTGATAAAGTAAAAATTAACGGAAGGAGAAACACCAGGAATAAAATAATCCTGGCAAAAATAGAGTTTAATTTGTAGTAGTTTCTACCTTCTCTTATCATTTACTAGTTAACCATTGCCTCTGTCCACTCATTTAACCATTTTTCTAGATTCTGAGCAATTACCTCTGCATCAAGATGTAAAAGAGTTGGTTTTGGGGCCCAATTATATGCATCAGGAAGCTCTGTTTTTGAATTTGCTGGATACATTGAATTTGCAATAGCAGTTTCCTTTTGACCCTCTGTTAAAATAAAGTCAACAAACTTTTCAGCATTGGCTCTATTTTTAGCATTCTTTAAGATACCGACAGATTCAATAGTAGTTGAGTGTCCTTCATCAAATATGAGGGCTTGATATCTTGTTGTATCTTCCCAAAGTACGTGATAAACAGGACTAGTTGTATATGACAGAACAATTGGGGCTTCACCCTCTGTGAAAAGGCCATAT
>NZ_JAXEGN010000207.1:0-6624 GCF_034103065.1 Bullifex sp.
TTAAACCTAGAGATATAAAGGTTGCTATTAAAGGGATATTACCCTTACCGATAGATCTAAAGGCGATGCCGTGTGTAAATGAAATTGCAAAAAATATATAGCTTATTGCAACCCATCTTTGATATTGAGAGCTTATTTCAACTACATCTGTTTGAGTTGTGAATAAGTAAACTATATAATTAGGTGCAATTAAAGATACAATTGTAAAAAGTATAGACGCTATAAGAGATATTGATAGTGCTAGAGCTGTGATTTTTTCTAGCTCCTCATACTTCTTTGCTCCATAGTATTGAGCAAAAAAAATAGAAGCACCAGAGGCAATTCCAAATATAAATAGGTTAATTAAAAAGAATATTTGGTTTGCAATTCCTACAGCAGCAATTTGATTAGCTCCAAGCTGACCGATCATAAGTGTATCTACTAAGGAAAGTGATGTAGATAGCAGGTTTTGGAGCATTATTGGAAATGCAATTAGCATTAATGTCTTATAAAACGATTTACTTTGTTCCATTTGAGTAATATTTAAAGGAAAAAGTTTTTTTTGCAATATCCTTTTGTTGCACTCATAAGAAAAACTGAAGTACGATAAAACAGATATGAAAAAAACTAGTAATATCCTTTGTATCTTGAACCCTAATGCTTCTAAAGGACAGGCAATTACAAAGGTTGATAAAATAAAAGAATCCTTCAGAAAAAGGAACCAAAGTGTAGATATTATTTTTACAAGCCAAAGAAAGCAGGCTATTACGCTTGCCTTACAGGGTGCAGATGAAGGTTATGATGTTATTATTGCAGCTGGTGGGGACGGAACCGTTAACGAGGTTGCAAATGGAATATTGAAATCTGATAAAAGTCCTAGCTTTGGAATTATACCAATTGGAAGAGGAAATGACTTTGCATATACAGCTAATATCCCATGTGATGTCGATAAGGCAGTAGATTTAATTTTATCCTCACCAGCAACTGATATAGATGTTGGTCTTTTATATGGAAAGGATGCAGCTGATGGTAGATTCTTTATTAATGGAGCAGGCATAGGCTTTGAGCCTGAGGTAAACTTTAAAGCCTCCTCATACAAGCATATTAATGGTGTTACAAGCTATTTATTAGCCTTTTTACATTGCTTTTGCTTTATACCAAAGCCATATGATATTGAGATGAGGGTTGATGATAAAAACATTAACCTTAAAACACAGCAAATCTCTATTTGTAATGGCAGAAGAATGGGAGGTGCATTTATTATGGGACCTAGAGCTATTATAAATGATGGTAAGCTCGATGTTGTATATGCAAACAGACCATTAAAGCGCTTAAAAATTACAAGATTAGCACTAAGATTTTTCTCCGGGACACAATTAAAGAGTAAATACATGGATATGCTAAATGCAGAAAGAGTAGTAGATATAAAGAGTGCTAGAGCAGAGATGAAAATCCATGTTGATGGCGAAGAAATTTCTAGAGATGCGGCTTTTTGTCGTATAGAAATGGTTAAAAAAGGGTTGAGGTTATTTTATAATAGGTAAAAAGTAAGAAAAAATAATTTTTAAAAAATAAATCATTATTCTAAAAATAAATATATGTAGTAAAATTCTTGTTGACTTCCGCCTTGGGATGGGGTATTCTATAAACTGAATTTCTAGGCCTTAAATGGTCATTTTCTATATAAAATTGGGAGTTTTTCGTGGTTAAAGATTTAGTCCCTTGTGTGCATTTTTATGATCAGGATTTTGTAGACATGTATGACCGCTCCTGGGTTTGGATCGAGGAGAACTGGATTCAAAGACAGGAAGAAGAGCTCTTCCCTAATGGTTTTTTTGTTGGTTGCAAAAGTAATGAAATTAATTTGTTCGATAACTGTATGGCTTCAATATCTCTTTCATATAGTAATCAGAATTTTGATGCCTACTCATTAGTCGATTTTTTTTATAAGCAGCAAAAAGAAGATGGACAAATCTTTGATCGTTATGACAGCACTACCTTAAAGCCAATAGTTTCAGAGGATAACCCTAAGGGTATTTGTCCTCCTCTTTTACCATATGTAGAATTTTGCTTCTACCATAAAATCGGTAATAAGAAGAGACTTAAGGAAGTAGTACCTTATCTTGAAAAGTACTTTAACTATATTGTTAGTAATTTCCAGTGTGCTAATGGTCTTTTTCATGTACCAATAAGTGCTTGTCATCTTGGAAATGTTCCAAGATACAATACCTATTACCCTGTTGATTTCAATGCTATGATGGCAGTAGCAGCTCTTTATATGTCTAATATTGGAGATATTTTAAATGATAAGGAGCTTAGCTTTAGATATAAGAGAGTTTATTTCTCTCTTAAAACTCGTATCAATAGTATGATGTGGAGTGATGAGGATCACTTCTACTATGATATAGATGAAAACGAGGTAATAATTAAAAACAAGCACATCGGTTCCTATTGGACCATGCTTGCAGAGATTCCTAACGACGAATATGCAGGCTTCCTAATTGATGCTCTAAAGGATCCAGCTGAATTTGGAACCGATAACCCATTCCCTTGTGTTCCTGTTTCAAATCCTGTCTTCAGTGAAGAGGGTAATGGATATAAGGGTGGTGTAGTTCCTTTCTATACCTATATGGTTATCAAGGGATTAAATAAATATGATTCATTTGTATTTGCAAGAGAATGTGCAATAAGACATATGTATTTTATCCTTGATACTCTTCATCCAGATGGAGAAACAGTTGGTGATGTATGGGAGTCATATAAGCCAAATAAAGAGGGTGCTTCTATTTCACTTGATGGTGACTTTGTTAACCAAAAGAGAAACCTAGCAATGATTAGCTTGATTACTATCACGCTAATGATCGAAAACATCATTGGTCTAGAAATCTCTCTTCCAAGAAAGACCGTTGACTGGACTATGACCTCTCTTGAATCAATGGGTATTGAGAAGCTCTCACTAAAAAGAAATAATATTACAATCCTATCTAATAAGAATATTAGAGGCTGGGAAATTAGGTTGGAAAGTGAAAAGCTTTACTACTTTACAATATTAATTCTAGATGAGAATAAGAAGAAAACTCTTCCTATTCCTTCTGGTAAGTGTTCAATGCTAATTGATAAGCTATGATAAGTATTCCCTTGTACAGCTTTGTATAAGGGAATAATTTTTTAAAAAGTGAAACAATGTTTCAATAATTAACTTGAAAGATAATAAATACGAAAGTATACTATTAAAGAATTAGATAGTTATTAAATGGAGGAAAAATCTTATGAATATGAAAGATTTCTCATTAGAGGGAAAGGTAGCATGGGTTACAGGTGCTTCTTATGGTATTGGATTCGCTATCGCTTCAGCTTTTGCAGCTGCAGGTGCAAAGATTGTATTCAATGATCTTAAGCAGGAATTTGTAGACAAGGGACTCAAGGCATATGCAGATGCAGGTATTGATGCTAAGGGTTATGTATGTGATGTAACAAACGAAGAGCAGGTAAATGCAACTGTTGCTCAGATCATCAATGAGCTCGGTAAGATTGATATTCTTGTAAACAACGCTGGAATCATTAAGAGAATTCCAATGTGTGATATGACAGCAGCTGAATTCAGACAGGTTATCGATGTAGACCTCAATGCTCCATTCATCTGTGCTAAGGCAGTTATCCCATCAATGATCAAGAATGGTCACGGTAAGATTATTAACATCTGTTCAATGATGAGTGAGCTCGGACGTGAGACTGTAAGTGCTTATGCAGCAGCTAAGGGCGGTCTCAAGATGCTTACAAAGAATATTGCTTCAGAATATGGTGAATTCAACATTCAGTGTAACGGTATTGGACCTGGATATATTGCTACTCCTCAGACAGCACCTCTCAGAGAGATCCAGCCAGATGGTTCACGTCATCCATTTGATCAGTTCATCATCGCAAAGACTCCAGCAGCTCGTTGGGGAAATCCAGAGGATCTTCAGGGACCTGCAGTATTCCTCGCAAGTGATGCATCTAACTTTGTTAATGGTCACATTCTCTATGTTGATGGTGGTATTCTTGCTTATATCGGTAAGCAGCCTAAGTAATAGTATTAAACTACTTACTAGCAGCTCTCAGTTATTGAGGGCTGTTTTTTTGTTTGCTCTGCATGAGTATTAACTTGGTGGTGAAAGTCCACTGCGGGAACAGTTCTGAAAGAAAACCGCTAGCCAACGGCAAGGGCGTAACAGCAATGTTGGGTCTGAAGGAAGCAATAGGCAAAATCGCGAGTCTACGTACAGAAACCACATATAAGGCTGGGTATTTGGATGAGTGTGCAAAATAACATGAAATCCAGAACTGAGGATATCGAGTAAATGTGGAGGCTAAATGCGAGGAAGGTTAATATTCTTAACGGAGGAGGTCCTGCAAGCGCAATAGGCTGCAATATCGCTGATGACGGCGTAGTAACAACGAATTGCAGGAAGTCAGCAGAAGTCATATTAGCAACTAGAGAGAGTTGTGAAGGACGGAACAAATGAATCTTCGAGTAATCGAAGGAATGTCACGATATGTAATAGATACCCTGAAAAGGGAGTAAGTCGAAATATCGTAAGGAGAGAAATTGATGAAAGGAGAAAACCGCAAAGAACCAAATACAGAACTTTGCAGGAGAATGCTCTCACTTCAAAACCTTGAAAAGGCTATCAGCGCCGTAAAAAGAAACAAAGGCAGTGCTGGAGTTGATGGTGTAAAAGTAGATGAAATTGAAAGTTATATGCACCAAAACTGGAAACACATTGAAGAACAAATCCTTGCAAGGACGTATAAGCCACAACCTGTAAAACGAGTCGAAATACCAAAGGATAATGGAGGAGTAAGACTTCTTGGAGTCCCATGTGTAATTGACAGAGTAATACAACAGGCGATGGTGCAGGTTCTTACCCCTGTGTTTGAACCAACATTTTCCGACTACAGTTATGGATTTAGGCCAAACAGAAGTGCCGAGGATGCCGTAAGAAAAGCACAGGAGTACATGGCTGAGGGCTACAAACATGTAGTAGACCTTGACCTATCCAAATTCTTTGACAGAGTAAATCATGATTACCTGATGACTCTTGTCGATAACACACTTAAGGATAAAGATATCAGAAGACTGATATTTGTATACCTTAAGAGTGGAATAATGTGCGATGGATGCTTGATAACAAGTGAAGAAGGAACGCCCCAAGGTGGACCACTTTCGCCAATGCTATCCAACATCTATCTAACCCCCTATGATAAGGAATTAGAAAGACGTGGACATAAGTTTGTTCGATATGCAGATGATTGCAATATTTTCACCAAAAGTAAATATGCCTGCAACCGAGTAAAAGAGTCCGTAATAAGATTTCTTGAAGGAAAAATGAAACTCAAGGTTAACACTGAGAAAACTGAAGCAAGAAGAGTCGAAGGTTCTTCTTTTCTTGGTTTCACCTTTACAACAAGAGTTAGTACTGAAGGACTAGGCTACTGTAGACCAAAAGACAAGAAACTAAGGAAATTCGAAGATAAGATACGTGAGATTACTTCTAGAAGTAGAGGAGTTGCATTCAGTGCAGTAGTTCAAGAATTGAACGCCTACATACGTGGATGGATTAACTACTATGCAAGAAGTAACATACACTCTTACATTAAAGAGAAGGCCGCTTGGATAAGAAGAAGACTTAGACAATATCTTTGGAAACAATGGAAAACACCAAGTAACCGCAGAGACAAGCTTCAAGAACTAGGCATACCAAAATGGAGGCTTGACAAAATAAATTGTTATTCAAGTTGCAGATGGTACAAAATAAGTAGTATTCTAAGTCCATACATTACAAATAATACTCTCTTTAACAAATTCAACTTGGTTGATATCGAGGGAGAATATAAGCGTCTTCACAGAGAAAGACGCCTATTGGATAGGACATACAACTCTCAGTCGGAGTTTGTATTCATTTGAACCGCCGTATACCAGACCGGTACGTACGGTGGTGTGAGAGGAAAGCCCCAACGGGGCCTACCTACTCGATTATTTATCAAGCAACACCATTGCTTGATAATGATATTTTAGATATAAGAGAGAAGAAAATATTTAACATAGATAACTATAGGAGGAATTAGTAATGAATAGCTTCTTTGCTGAATTTAAGAAATTTATTACACGTGGCAATGTCCTTGATATGGCTGTTGGTGTAGTTGTTGGCTCTGCATTTACTGCAATCGTGAATTCACTTGTTAAGGATATTCTTAATCCTATTATTGGTCTAATAACAGGTGGTATTGATTTTTCAAATCTCAAGATTGTATTAAAGCCTGCATCGGGAGAGGTTGCTGAGCTTGCTATACGATATGGATTATTTATCAATGCGATAATCCAGTTTGTTCTTATTGCATTTGTTCTCTTTTTAATCGTTAAATCCTTTAATAAGCTTAATGAAAGAAGAGTTAAGGAGGAGGCTGCAAAGAAAGCTGCAGTTCCACCTGCTAAGAGTGCAGATATTGTACTATTAGAGGAAATTAGAGATCTATTAAAGAAGTAGAGAAAAAAGTGGTGCCTCCGATAAGGAAGCACCATTTAATTTTATTTTGTTGATATATCAACACCGAAGTATTTTTTAGATAGCTTTTTTAAGGTTCCATCTGCCTTTAACTCCTCAA
>NZ_JAXEGN010000208.1:0-2441 GCF_034103065.1 Bullifex sp.
TAGAAATCACCAGCATCAATAAATTCTTGTAAGATTTCTTTAGCAATTCTTCTTTTCTCAGCAGCTATCTTTCTGCCAGGTCTCTTTACAACTTCATCCATATCACTTCCTCCCTTTACAATTAAGAGTTTATGACAGGTAGTACGACATATAATGTCGTAGTAAATTGTTTTTTACATAAAACATATTAATACAGCAAATTTCTCAAACTTTCAGTTGAGCATATGTTACTTTTAATGCACTCAAATAGCTTAAGATTGGTGGAGGATTACCAAGAAAAGAATCAGTAACAAAAATATATCTTTTTTAAAAATTTCTGCTTAGTAGCCTATCCTCTTCCATCTCAATTGCTTGAAGATAATAATAATCGGCGTCCTCAGTATTTCCTTTATTATGTAAAGCTTTACATAATAAAGGTAAAGCAGAGGCTTTAGCAAAGCTCGTGGATTGTCTTAAAGTTTATAATGAAGAATTCACTACATGGGATGATTTAGAAAAGATTACGACACAGTTCAGAGAAGATATCAATAAAGAATATTCACAAGATTGCAAGTATATCATGAAAATATTTAACGAAATATAGAAACACCTGATAGAATATTATCCATTTAGATAGTTTTATTAATTTCTTCTACTCTCTTCTTATATTCCTCCACAAAGCTATCAGGAGATATAGGACGAGCATAGGGAGCATACCTTAAAACTAAAGTAATTAATTCATGTGAATTAGTTGCAGGAATATGAAGTAAAAATGAGCCATCTTCTAAATCCTCAACTCTTTGTTTTTGATGCCAAATAATGTGTCTAACATCATTTGTTAGTTCTGATGAGAATTTAATCGTATACTCCTGCATTTTACCAGAAACAAAAATTCCAAAAGAGGAATCAACAAGTAATTTAGTATCTTTAAATGTTATTTTCTTATCTAAAATAGTTGCCTTAATTACTCTTGAAAGGTGGAAGTTAATTACCTTTTCCCTTTTATGATCAAAAGCAACTAAATACCATGAACTAGAATAGTTAATGAGCCTAAGAGGCTCTACTATTCTTTTTGTATTTTCCTTTTTAAAATTTGTATATTCAATTTCAATACACCTTTTTGAGGTTAAGGCTTCAGTAACCGTTGAAAATACATCGTAGTTTGGAAAACTAATTTGAGGAGCCTTATAAATTACTTTATCTACTAATGAAGCTGCATTCTTTGAAACAGAAGACAAAAAGGTATCTTCTATTTCTTTCTTAATACTATTCTTTATTGGAAGCTGTTCAATTAAAGATCTAAAATAGGAAGCAAGTATTACTAAGTTATCATCTAGATTTGTATAGCTACTCCAATCCTGTGTTAGCCTATATACCCTATCCTTTTTATCATATTCAATAGGAGCTCCCATTTGATATCTTAATTGCTCGATATCACGACTAGCTTGACGAGTTGAGATCTCAAATTCATCAGCAATTTGCTTTAGAGTAATCCCATCTTTTTTGATTAAAGTTTTAATTATGTACTGTATTCTAGCCGTGTAACTCATTAGCTAAATAATATCATAAAGAAAATGTATATTCCTTATTAAAATCTTCTCTAAAGAAATATGAAGCTTTTTTATTTTCTTTATCAAATAAAACACTCCAAAGTGTTATATCTTGACGTACTCCCACGGGCAAGCCCATGGGAATCCGGCCATGGTAACGACGGCTGCATCCCGAAGGATGTCTTACACCATCTCTGGCCTGCGAGACCCGTCCGGCCTCGCCTTATGGTCTAGGCGTCCTTCGCCTGTTCCATTCGATTAATGATACGCTTCGCTTCGGCGAGAATGTTCATCGCAGCGTTCACGTCCCTGTCGTGCGTTACGCCACACTCCGGACAAATCCAGTCACGGACACTGAGGTCCTTGGTACCCGGCCACACATGTCCACATGCACAGCAGGTCTGGGATGACGGGTAGTACCGTCCAATCCTGATGACCCTGGTCCCGTACTTTCGTGCGCACCACTCTAGGATTTCCACAAACTCCGAGAACGCATAGTCGTAAACCTTGCGTCCCCAGAGCTTTGCCATACCATTGATATTCAGGTCCTCTATGGCTATGACGCTGTACTTTGAGCAAAGGCAGTGGCTTATCTTCCAGAACCAGTCCCTTCTCCTGTTGGCGATGTCCTGGTGCCTGCGGTACAGTGTCCTGAGGGCCCGATTGTATCCGTTGCTTCCGCTTACCTTACGGCTCAGGGCGCGGTTTGCCTTTCGGACTTCGTTTACTCCCTGCCTGAAAAACTCCGGGGACCTGATTACACTGCCGTCCGACAGCGTAAGGAACGTCTTGAGTCCGAAGTCCATGCCGACTTCACCGCGCCCGTCCCTGGCTTCACGCATGGTGGCGGGGCTGTCGGTGGTGACGTAGACGAAAAACTCTCCGAGTATGTTACGCTTTACCGTTACGGTC
>NZ_JAXEGN010000209.1:0-8423 GCF_034103065.1 Bullifex sp.
ACTTACAAAAACACTTAATAGTGCTGTAGCAGTTCTTTGATCAGAAGCTCCAGATTTCAAAAGCTTTTCATATACCTCAAAAGGCTTAGTTGTGATGTATTTTGGACCATTTTGATTAATAATATCTTTTAATACCTTTACGATATCTTCAACTGGTTTAAAGTCTTCCATAACACCTCATCTAATAAAATATTACTGTCTTTCTAAAAAGATTTACTTAGCAATAGTTCATCTTGCTTTACTAAAGGTTTATTTAAATATTAAAAGGGACATCTTCACGAGATTCCTCTTATTCGTAAAGTACAGTTTCCAAATTTCTTTACATCAATTTATAAATTACAAAGTTCCTTCAAATAAGTCCATGCTTCATTAGGAGCGGTTGGAACATGATCTCCCACAGCAATAGTATAGGCTATAAACGAAACATTTATATCATCAAGCCCTGCAAATTCGCTTAGAGAGATTTTTTTCATTGTCATTTTATTTGCTAAAGCATTTGTGCTTTCTTCTGGTGCTAGTACAAGCATACTATCGTCATTAGCATATGCATATGTATGGTATTCTCCAGCATCTTCAACTAAAATCCAATCAGCATTAGGAGTAATACTATATAATGGAACAAGTGATACAACGGGCATTTGAACTCTGATAAACACATACATAGGTAATGATGCATTACTCTTAACGTATGGGTTAATATTAATACTATCACCTGGACCAATCTCAACATCACCAATTGATGTTGAAAAATCAAATTCAAATATTACTTTTTTAGTAAAATTAGTCCTCTCACTCTTAAATTTAAAATAATTAGTAAAAGCACCTATAAATGTAATTGAAAGAATTAAAATTATTAATAACGCAATTACTTTCTTTTTTAGCATTTATAAACTCTCTTTATGTATGTTATATTTCCGAAGTTATCATGAAACGTCTTTTATTCTTCTATTTATTCATTTCTATAGTCTGTTGTGATCTTTCAACTCCACCTTTAATGGAAGAAAAACTTCCATCAAAGAGTAGTAGAACTATCGCTGAAGAAGGTACAAAATATCTTCTTTCGATTTATTTAGAAAATAATAAAGATAGTAATTGGCAATTACTTAAATTTGGTAAAAAGGTTACTTTACCAAATTTATTCTTGCCAATTAAATTTATTAATAGTGAAATAAATTTTTCTGAACTTAAGTTATGGGACACCCCATTCTTAATTCAAGATTTTTACTTAATTGAACTTTTTCCAAAATTCAAAGAAGAAAAAACAACAGAAAATAAAAAATGTATAGTCACAATAAACTCAGATAATAGAGCAACAATACACTACTCGATAAACAATGAAGAATTAAGAGAATATTCTAGTCCTATTGAAGTTAATACTCCGACTGCTGTCAAGGTTAATAGTGCTTTAAAAAATGAAGCTAGTATTATAGCTCTCTCAGCAGGTATTAGTTTTAAATATTCTTATTAACATCCTCTGGACGCACAAAGGTAGGAACAGCTTTTCTTAAAGCTTCTCTTACTCCTTCATCATCAAGATTAGTTGTTGCTTCATATAAAACCTTAAGTTTATCCTCAAGCTCTTCCATTGAGATAGGATTTTCCTTTTCAACAAAGATTAAATCATTATCTGTCTTTTCAAGCTCATCCTTTTTAACAAGAAGTTCTTCATAAAGCTTTTCACCAGGTCTAAGACCTGTTTCAACAATCTCAATGCCTTGTACACCAGATAGGTTTATCATATTAGTTGCAAGATCTAAGATCTTTACAGGTTTACCCATGTCTAGTACAAAGATTTCACCATTATTTGCCATTGCACCAGACTCAAGTACTAACTGACTTGCTTCAGGAATTGTCATGAAGTAACGGATAATTCTCTTATCTGTAATTGTAACAGGGCCACCCGCTGCAATTTGTCTCTTAAATAAAGGAATAACACTTCCAGCAGAACCAAGTACATTACCAAATCTAGTTGCTGAGCACTTTACTTTACCTCGAGTTGAATATGCTTGCATAATCATCTCACACATACGCTTTGTTGCACCCATAACGTTAGTAGGGTTAACAGCTTTATCTGTAGAGACCATCATAAATCTTGAAGCACCATACTCTTCGCAAAGCTCAATAACATTTAAGCAACCATAAATATTATTCTCAACTGCTTCAATGCAGTTGTGTTCCATTAGTGGAACATGCTTATGAGCAGCAGCATTAATAACAATATCAGGATGATAAGTTGCAAATACTCTTCCAAGTCCTTTCTTATTTGTTATTGATACAATTTCAACAGATAAATCTAGCTTACCTGCATAAGCTATCTTTAATTCCTGTTGAATATCATATGCACAGTTTTCATAGATATCTACAATGATAAGCTTCTTTGGATTCATCTTTGCAACTTGTCTGCAAAGCTCAGATCCAATAGATCCACCACCACCTGTGATTAATATTACTTTACCACTGTAGTAGCTAGCAGTTCGTTCATCAACAACTGTTTTTTGCTTTCTAAATAAAAGGTCTTCAACACTAAAGCTTCTAAGCTGTCTCTTCTTGCTAGGAGAATCCATAGCAGGATAATCATAAATCTTTATGCCAAAGCCCGCTTTCTGATAGTAATCATAAAGCTCATAACGACGTTTATTATCGATACTCTGAACAGCAAATACAACTTCTTGTATTTGGTGTTGTCTTAGATTTTCTAAAGTAGCCTCATCTTCAGAAAATACAGAAAGGCCTCTAATTTCGCGACCAATTTTGTCCTTGTTAACATCAATAAAACAACGTGGATAGTATAACGCATGTTTATTATTTAACAGCTCATCAGCAAGCGAAATACCTACAGTACCAGCACCAATGATAGCAATCTTGATTTTCTGAGACTCATCAAGAGGCTCAGTATTTACTCTAGAACCGGTTACTATTCTTAATGCTTTTCTAAGGAGTTTTCCTTTTAAGCTATCTTCGCTACCAAACTTATATGCATAGCGATAGAACATTCTAAGAGCAAGTGTACCAAGGCAGTTCATTGAACAAAATGCTACTAATTGGATAAATGGAATATGGGCAAAAGGCAATATTCTTTCTACGATTAAGTATAAAAAACTACCTATTGCATCACAAAGGAGTAAGCGAATATAGCATTGAATTCCACCATAGCGCCAAATTTGTCTATAAACATTTCCAATAATTCTTGCGCCAAAAATGAATATAAAAGCAATTACACTTTGATAAATTGCTCCTGTAACACTTAATATCCCACTTCCTTTGTACCACCAATACAAGCAGAAAGCTACAATAGCAAATATCAAAATATCATAAAACGCTAGTGATGTTCTGATTTTTGTTTTCTTAGCCATTTATCCCCCAAATAGCTTTTAATTGTTTTGTTTAATCACTTCAACAACCTTATTAGCATAATTATTACAAACTTCTTGACTCTCAGCTTCAACCATAACCCTAATCACAGGCTCTGTCCCTGATTCTCTCACAAGTAGACGTCCTTTAGAACCAAGGGATGTTGAAACTTCCTCAATAACCTTTTTTACATCCTCATTTGATAAAATTACTTTCTTATCATTAACTCTTACATTAATTAATGCTTGTGGATACATATCAAAGCCCTCACATAGCTCTGACATCTTAGCTTTTTTTGCAAGCATTACTTCCATCATCTTTAAGGAAGTAAGAATACCATCACCTGTTGATGCATACTTTGAGAAAATGATATGACCAGATTGTTCCCCTCCAAGTCTACAACCACATTCCTTCATATACTCATAGACATATTTATCACCAACTTTAGTCTTTGCATAACCAATGCCCAAAGCATCAAATGCTTTGTATAAGCCAAAGTTGCTCATAATTGTTGTTGCAACAGTATTAGTAAGAAGCTTACCTCTTTCCTTCATATACTTTGCATAAATATATAGAATATGGTCACCAGTTAGGATATTACCTTTTTCATCTACACAAAGACATCTATCAGCATCACCATCGTAGGCAAAGCCGACATCGCAGCCATTTTCAATTACAAATTTCTGTAAATACTCTATATGTGTTGAACCACAATCTTTATTAATATTGTATCCATTAGGTTCAGCATTAACTACTAACGTCTTTGCTCCAAGAGCATCAAAGACTGCCTTTGCAACGTGCCAAGAAGCACCATTAGCACAGTCTAGGGCAACCTTAACCCCTCTAAAAGAGTAAATTCCTAACGAAATAAGATATCCAATATATCTATTTCTTCCACTTACATAGTCAACTGTACAACCAATTCTATCTTTATAAGCAAAAGGAACTTCAAACTTACCATCTAGATAATCTTCTACAAGATTAATTACATCATCACTCATCTTCTCACCCTGTGAGTTGATGAGTTTAAGGCCATTATCATAGTATGGATTGTGTGATGCAGATATCATAATACCGCAATCAAAATCATCAACACGTGCTATGTAAGCAACTGATGGTGTTGGAGTAACATGTAATAAGTATGCATCACATCCAGATGCAACAATTCCTCCAACTAAAGAATACTCAAACATATATGAGCTTCTTCTAGTATCCTTTCCAATTACAATCTTAGCAGGAGAAGGTAAATTATTTTTCTCCTTCTCATTATTGTAATACCAGCCTAAAAAGCGACCAACCTTATAAGCATGGTCTGCTGTTAAACCCTTATTAGCTTCACCTCTAAAGCCATCTGTTCCAAAATACTTTCCCATTAATCACACCTTATTAACTAGAACACCATTAGATTTTAAAATACTATTTTCAGCAATAACACCACGAACACAAGATAAAGGATATATATTGCTGTTTCTTCCAACTACAGTTCCTGGATTAAGTACACTATTACATCCAACTTCTACATAATCTCCAAGCATTGATCCAAGTTTTTTCAAACCTGTTTCAATTATTTCACTTCCATTCTTAATTGTTACAAGTGATTTATCACTTTTAACATTCGATGTAATAGAACCAGCTCCCATATGAGCTTTATATCCTAATATAGAATCTCCTACATAGTTAAAATGAGGAACCTGAACATTATCAAATAAAATTACATTCTTTAGCTCAACAGAGTTTCCAACAACACAGTTCTTACCAACTAAGGCTGCACCTCTAATAAATGCAGAGTGTCTTATCTCACTATTTTCTCCAATAATACAAGGAGCTCCTAAGTAAGCACTATCAAATACATTTGCACTCTCATGAACCCATACTTGAGGTGATACTTCTTTGTACTCACTACCTAGTGTTGAACCTAGTTCAATAATCATATCTTTAATGCCTTTTAAAGCTTCCCATGGGTATGTAAATTGTTTTAAATAATCACTTGCTAGTGTGTGGCTTAAATCAAATAAATCATTAATTAAAATCACGTCTTTTCTCCTAACTTTATTGCCTTTAGGGTAAAACTCCCCCTTACCCATAAAAAACTACGATAAATAGGCTAGTAAAGCTGGACGAACCATTTCCTTACAAGTATGGAAACGGCATAGTATTATCAAATCCCTCAATTCCACACATTAGTAATTATACACTATAAAATAATCTTTGTTAATATTTTGTGTATAGCTACCCCTTACCCCATAAAAATACCCATGAAAGAGAGGTTTTCAGAACGTGGGCGAACCATAAATTCTTAATTTACCCCTCATCATGGGTTAATATTAACATAAGTTTTATATAATGTTAATTTGTTTACATCTTCTCCAAATTTTGTTCTATTTCATAGAGTATTTCAGGAATCATTTTACCTGTAATATAGCTTGCTTCGCAAAGATATACTAATGATAAAGGACTATTCTTAGGAGCATTTGCTTGAATCCTATATCTAAGCTTTGATTCATCAGGAATATCTTTTAATAAGGGAAGAAGGTCTGTATTCTTAAAGTCACATAATGGTCTTTTAAGGCTAACCTTGCATTCACTAAATAATTCACATAGTAAATCATCAAAGCTTAATCCCATTAACTTTAAATACTTCTCAAGTGTAATTAACTTGATACTGTAAGTTTCTGGTTTTAAGGATATGTGATAACTAATATGCCTTAAATAGCTGGTACCTCCTTTTACCTTTGAATTATGAATCGAATCATCAATTAATCTGATGATGTACTCGTTAATCATCAACACAATACTGTTAACATATTGGATTTGATTAAGTTTTTTCATAATCCTCCTTTCCTGATTTATAAAACAGGTTTGTAAAAATTATGAACAAATTATCGTTCATTTATATATTCAGTCTAGTATCATTTTCTGAAATCTGGCAACAAAAAATTTAGGAATTTATAAATTATTTTTTATGCTTCTGATCTGTATCGAAATTATAAATTGCTTTTTTGAGTTTTTGACCACAAAGCTATATACAGAGAACAAAGGAGACATAAAAAATGAAAAAATTACTTACCATTTCATTTTTAGTATTTGCAGTGCTATTTATCACTGCATGTGAACCAAACATTCCAAACATCAATGTTGATAGTGTTGTGGAAGATGTATTAAAGGAGGAAATTAATTTAATTGACAAAGTTTTGAATAAAGAATTCAAAGCTACAAGTTCACCAATAGCAATTGATGATAATCCTGTATTTTCTTTCATTATCATTAAAGATGAAAATGAAAGATACAAATTAACAAGTAAGGAGGGAACTGCTTTTATTACAGTCAAAGATAATAAATACTTTATTGATTCAGAAGAACTAATTATTGAAGCTGATAATAACAGAATCTTGATAGGCAATAAAGAATATGAAGGAGCTTAATACTCAACAAAAGATTATTCTTACTCTTACTTTTTCTATCATTATCTTTATTGCAGTTTATCTTTTAGGAATCTTAAATAAAGTTACTGATCCAAATCCTCCTCACTTTGAGGAGGAAGAAAGAGAAGGTTGGTACCCTACTCTTTCTGCATCCTACTGGGTTATTGATGAAGTTAGTAAAAACACAAGGTTAAAAGAACTAGCATATTCAACTATTAGTGCCATTCAATTTTCTGAGTATGATGGGTTTAATAATTTATCCCTCACTCTCTATGGAGAAGCAATTAACTACTACGGTGAGTTATCTCCAGGAGAAAACACATTATGCTTAGATGTTGATGGTGCCCCATTGGAGCTTTGGTATAGTATTAGTGAGAATAAGACATTTCCAACAGTTACTATTAAAGGCCAACAAGAAAAACTATTTTTCGTGAAAGAAGAATGAAAGCAACAATGAGAGACCATTATAAGTCTCTCATTGTTATAATTATTATTTGAATATCATTTTTAATACTTTCTTTGAAAAAGAAGGGAACCAATACCATAACCTAAATAGAATACTATATGGGAAAGCAGAATGAATTAAGTTTACTTTTTCACTTATTAAAAATTCTATGACATCTTTATTTTTTTCTTTTAAGAAGGTATCGGCCATAATGGCTACAAAGCCTGTAGTAGCATATGAATCTTTTATTAATTGATTATAATTCTCCTTAATAAAAGTAAGTTGTTCTTTTCTTACATAGAAGAAATTATTGATTTTTCTATCAAGGTGCCACCATTTATTTGAAACACTACCAGATCTAATCTCATAAAAATATGTAATAGTTTCATCCATATAGATTTTATTGGCCTTATCCATAAAGCGATAAATAATACCAACATCTTCAAAAACAATTCCTTCAGGATATCTTAACTCTTTAAAAATATCTTTTCTGAAGGCTTTATTACATGACATGCTATTAATATCACCATCAATTAAGGTTCCACGAATTGCTGTTGTCTTATCTATTAAAGAAGATTTCTTTATCTGGTGTTTTTCAACTTTTCTATTTTTATCTAAATATATGTATTCAAATCCAAAAATAACTATATCGACATTTTCTTTCTCAAAGGCATCAACAGCGACTGAACAAAACTTATTAGATACATAGTCATCACTATCGACAAAAAATATATATTCACCTTTAGCAATAGAGATTCCTAAATTTCTAGCAGTAGCAGCACCACCATTTTGTTTATGGATAAATACAATATTTGAATTTTTATTTGCATATTGCTCACAAACAGATGCACTACCATCTGTTGAACCATCATCGATAAGGATTAACTCAAAATTCTTGTAATCTTGGTTTAATATGCTTTCAATACAACGAGGTAATTCTGCTTCGTTGTTATATATTGGTACAATTACACTACAAAGTGGTTTATCCATTACTTTTTTATCCCCTTACGAAAGATTTTGTGAAACATAATTAACCACGAAGGTAAAATCAATAGTGTTGAAACCATAGCTGCTGTTAATGCTAAGAACATCAATGCCCCAAAGTATTTAATCGGTCTAAAAGATGCAAATATGAGCATAAGAAGTCCAAAATCAACACTAACAGTTGTTAAAATGATTGGTCTACCAGTATCAATTATGTTTTG
>NZ_JAXEGN010000210.1:0-2171 GCF_034103065.1 Bullifex sp.
GTGAATTCAATTTCTTCAACACTAAAGATTAAGTTCTCCTCTAATTCTCTTTGGCTCAAAGTGATAGATGAATAAGTCATTGAATTAGGTAATACTGATTTTGCCCAATAAGGATCTATTACATAGCCATTTACACTGGAATCATCTAGAGAAAAAATAACTTCTTTTTCTGTATTATTTTCTAAAAAAACCTTTAACTCTATAGCTGTATCAAATTGGCTTTCAATTATAGTAACCTTAACTTTTTCATTTGCAACTAAAATCCTATCATTATTGCTTTCCACTCTCGAGTATTTTATCTTATTTTTTTCACCATAAGGAAATACATGTACTTGCCCTTTAGCAACAGGATCAGCAAGCCAATCATCACTATCATAAACGCTAAATAACAATAGAATATCAGAAGCTTTGCTAATACCATCCTCTTTTAATCCATAAAAAGAAATACTTACATTTGCTTTCTTTTTAGGAGGTACTTCAGCATATCCAGAAGAATACTCCATAAGGCCGTTAACAGTAGAATCTGTTATAGAGAAAGTATATGTTTTATCTTTCGATTTATTTTCACATTGGGCTTTAAGTGTGAAGCTCCAAGAATCTTCTTCATATGCAACTACTTTCATCATACATTCATTATTATCAACAAGAACAACGGGAGTAATAGGAGTTAGGGCATATAGTAATGAAGAAAGGATTAAAAACAATAATACAAGGCTAATTTTCTTCATTTTTGCCTCTGTCTATAAATAATGAGATAATGTAAATAATTGCAAAAATTAGAGAAATAGATCCCCATATAGCAAGATCAGAGAAGTTTTTTGAGCATGTTACACCAATTAATCCTATGAGAGCATAATTAATCAAGCAAAATATTGCTCCACCCTTCGATTTCCTTGTTGAAACAGATACAATTCCACCAATAAGCATAAGTATGGACATTGCTATTCCAAATCCACCTGAAGTTTCCCCTTCCTCAGCAAAAAGCACATCACCTAAGCCGACTAACGTTGACTGAAAAAATAGTACAAAAGAAAGTACTATTGCAATAATTCCAATAATAAGTTTAACAGTTTTCATATTTCCTCCGTCATTATGATAAGTACTAATAAAACGGAGGTGTTATGCTTAGAGCATAATCATTCAAGTGGTAGAAATGACTTTTCAGAAAGTAATATATTTAATTTAACAACAGAGTCTATTCCACTATTTTCAGCACAGGCAATAAGCGCATCTCTCGGATTTTTTGGATATAGAGGCTGATAGCCTGCTTTCTCTAAACATCTATCTGTTTCATCATTTGAAAATCTGCCACCAACACAGAGTGCAATTATTTTATCTCTCGAAGGATTTCTTCCTGCTGAAATAATTTGGTAAGCATAGTGTATTTCTAAATTACTACGCTTAATGCAATCACTCTTAGAAACACCTTTTTCATCAAGAAGAGAAAGAAAATACTCTCTCCAATTTAAAGTATTGGAGTAATTATTTGAAAACTCCTCCCAATCTTCGACTCTTGAAGACTTAAGGATTGACTTTAATTCTGATGTTTTTCTTTCTGCCATAATCGTCAATATGGTAATATATACTCATGGACTTGTCACGGGAAAAAGATAGAAGGGAAACACCTAACGGATATGAAAATTTAAAATCCTATATGGGTGATAAGAGAGTCTTACTCCTAAGACGTGTTTCAGATGGGAAAATAGTAACTATAAAGAAAGTACCAAAGCAATCTGAAGTAGTTTATCGCAATTTAATGAATCATCATTATAAAGGTATTCCTGAAGTATTAGATATTATTATTTATGACTCTTATTTGAGCATAATTGAAGAATATATTGAAGGAAGAGATATAAGAGCAATACTAGATGAAGGATATCTATTTTCAGAAAAAGAAGCAAAAGCAATAATAACGTCACTTATTTCTATTTTAAAACCTCTTCACGCCCAAAGGCCTTCAATAATTCATAGAGATATAAAACCTGAGAACATTATTTTAGACAATAATGGTAAAGTATGGCTAATAGACTGGGGGGCTGCAAAAAAAGAAACAGAAGATAAAACAAGAGATACCATTTTAATGGGAACAGAAGGTTATGCAGCCCCTGAGCAATATGGTTTTTCTCAATCTGATCCATCAACGGATATCTATGCATTAGGAGTTCTTTTTA
>NZ_JAXEGN010000211.1:0-2233 GCF_034103065.1 Bullifex sp.
GCATCATGTGCTGCTAAAATATCTTCTTCATTAGAAGCAGCAATACTTGCTATGGAGATGAGCTTAGAAGAAAAAACATCTTTCCAAAGTGGTGATGGCCTTGTTAAAAAGGATATTGAGAAAACTATTGAAGCCTTTGGAAAGATGGGTAAAGAAGGTATGAGAGAAACTGATAAGGAAATCCTTAACTTAATGTTAGAGGATTAGGGATATATAATAGTTCAAAAGAATCTAAATCACGGGCAAGGATTTCTAAAGCTTTTTCCTTGTCCTTTTTTTCTATTGCATCAATCAAATTAGCATGATTATGAGATTCGCCACTTTTAAATGTCGTTTTATTATGCTTTTTAGATTGATATTGAGAATAAGCTCTACCCATTAGCGTTAATGTACTTTGTAACTGTTTTATTAAATATTCATTTCCTGCTAAAGTAGCTAATTCCAAATGAAATTGAATATTTCTATTCCAATGAAGTAATACACTTTTTTCACCTTCATTGTGAGCATTTTCTATAACCTTTCTTAAGTGAGAAATATCTTCAGAACTAATTTTATCAAAACAAATATTTAAAGCTCCTAACTCTAAAATTGCTCTAGTTTCTTTTACATCTCTTAATTCAGATTGTGAAATTTCCAATACTTCATATCCAAATCTTGGAATACTTCTTAACATTCCTTCATTGCATAATTCTATTAAAGCTTCTCTAATCGGAGACTTTGATATCTGATATATTTCAACAAGATCTTTTTCAGAAAAAGTCATTCCAGGAAGATATTTTCCTAACATAATATCTTCATACATTGATTTATATACCATTGATTTTAATGATTCATCGCTACCTTTTTTCATACAATAATTATACTACAAAATAGAGGGTAATTTCATTACAAATGATATATCCAAATTATCAAATAAACTCACTTAATAGCATACTTTCTTCAGGTTTCACACTATTAATAAAATTTCTAACATCTGATGTAAAAGTTTTTATTTCATCTTCACCAAGATAAACCATATGTCCTGTTGCATATCTTTTTATTATCACCCTATCTTTATCTAAATCAGTATGGGAAAGCATATAATATAAAACTCCAGATTCAGTTGTTAAATCATAGTATCCATTTGCAAAAAATACTCTCATCGTATGTCGTCTTTTCATTGTATTTGATAAACATTCAGATGCAGAAATATCACATTCTTTATTCCATTTTTTAGAAATCTTAACAGCTGGTTTATATGACCTATTAAAATTTTGAATTCCTAAAATTGGAAACAATTCAGAGACCAAAGCAGAAATAAAAATAGGATTATACTTACCTCTAACTCCATCAATTGATAAGCCAAATTTATCTTCATATTCTTGATTAGAATATAATTGTCTAGTCACTCTTCCATCTAAGCGTGAAATAGCTAATCCTTTACTTCTTAAAATTTCATCTTTTATTGAGAAACTATCAAGTTTTAGATTCTTCTCTTCTAAGTAATAATCAGAAACTCCTGTAAAATATTTAATCTTTTCCTTTATTTTACTTCTTTCTTCTGCACTTAATCTGTTTCCTTTATTTAAAGCTATTAGATATTCAGTATCTGCAAATTCTCTTGCATTTTGTGTCCATAAATCTAATGAGATAGAATGATTAGTATTATATAACCAATTTAATGCAGCATAGGTCTCAAAACCTAATACCGCCTTTTCAATAGGTAAATCAACATTAAAATACTTTCCTGGAGTAATAGTATTTCCTATTAAAATTAATCCATTAAAAGCTATATCATAGCATCGCTCAAAACCTTGACCTGAGGCAATTTCTACTGCCATTGCGGCACGCGTACAACCATAACTCTCAGCTAAAATATATTTAGGACTTTGATAGCGATTATATCGCTGTATCCACATTTGAACAAAGGAAACAAAAGCTTCTGCATCTTCTCTAATTCCATAAAATTCATTTTCTCTATCTTTATCTATTAATAGACCAAACCCTGTATTTATAGGATCAATAAGAACGATATCAGCAATATCAATTAAACACTCTGGATTATCTATTACTTCATATGGAGGAAGTGAATTGGCATCATTAAGATTAGAATTATATTTTATTCTTTTTGGTCCAAGTAAGCCAATATGTAACATTACACTAGAAGATCCAGGTCCTCCATTAAAAGCAAATATTACAGGTCTTTGTGCTTTATTTTCGACATCCTTTTTAAAATATGAAAATGAAAAAATAG
>NZ_JAXEGN010000212.1:0-9832 GCF_034103065.1 Bullifex sp.
AAGAAGGCAGTTATCCATAATGTACTAATCACTACTTTTGGGGTAAAAGGTGTGGATATTCTTCTGTTTTTTCCAGTATTCTTACAATAGCTGATCTTCTAGCTTAACTTATTCATTAAGTCTAAATTCTTATTGTTAATAGGTTTAAAAAGATAATAATTCCAGACACTAAAACTAATTACCTTACTGTAAGCAATTCAAAAAAAATGATTGTCTATTATGCCTAATGTCAATTTTTATTAGATTTTTAGGCAAATGAGCAATTTCAAAGTTGTTGACGTTTAGAAGAATGAGAGGTTATTATAAAGATAAGAAGTGACCTGTCGATAGACGGTGTTCGCTCCAAGATTTAAAATGACTAAATCGTCACTAGTAAAATTGGAACGGTTCTTACGCAAAGTAAGGGAATAGTGGCGGGAATTAGAGGAGACATATTTTCATGTGTCTTCTTTTTTTGCTTGCATAAGCGAGTGAAAACATGTCTTATCAACAATAGTATTAATAAAATTTGATACAATTAAGTGATAGACGAAATCTAGTAAGTAAACTTACACAATCGATAAAGGGCATTGCTTAATACCTAGATAACTGTACGGATATTATGCCTGCTCCTTGAACACATTAATCTAGGCCTATCTAGTTTGTAGGCCTCCCTTCAAACAGTGCAGTAGGGTATACCATGGCACTGTACCATATTGTCTTTGACAGGAATAGATGCTGTAATCTCTAGTCTACTAGCTGCAATAATTCAATAATACTTATGAACAGAACCAATCAGACAATAAATCACTTGCTGATTTTCCTGTTCTCATTATAATAGATATTGCATAAGTCTTTAGGAAAAGATGATGGAGACCACTCCTGCCAAACATAAGGCGCTTTGTTGATTTGTAACGGCAGTTACCTCCTTCAACAAATCCTGAACTTACTGGGGAAGATATCGCAGCTTTGACCGGAGCGATATCTTTTTTTATTCCATTGACGAAAGGTGTAATCGGTGAGTTCTCATATTTATCAAGGAAATCGTCAAGCTTATCGGGGGCACCTCCCATAAGTATTGAATAAAACGTATTCCAAATCTCAGAACATAGCTTTACTTCAGGGTAATGCTCCTCAATAATACTGTAGTATTTATACACATCAGTTTCATTCATTTTATCTTTGTCCTTAATGGTTATGTACCTAAATACATCATTTCTAGATATTATGGTTACATTTTCAGGGTATTGTTTCTGGGTGTGAAAGAATTTGTCATAAAAAACACCGAAGTTGTTCAATGATAAAGCTCTTATGTGATCTTCGAGCGAAAACAGGCTCCCTGGATAACCGATGTGAATAATATAGGAATATATAAAGGCAGGATTGAAGTGATCCCTTAACATCTTGTAAATAATGTTGAGATAGTCATCCATGTCTGTATGGCGTTTTCTGTATTCCTTTATCTCAAGAACTTGGTCGACATCTTCTTCCGTCATGTTAAGATATTTGTCTAGAGCTGGAACACTGATTCCATATTTCAGAGCAAAATTCTTTTTCCTAGGGGTTGGGGTTTCACTCCATTCTTTCCTCAGTTGCATTATTATTTTGTGTTTTTCCTCCCTTTTTTCTTTCAGTTTTAGATATTTAGCTGAGTAAACGAACCTTTTTTTATCACAGAAAGTGATTATCTTTCCTGTTTTTTCATCAACAGGAGGGGAGTTATCATAATGAATATCATCAAATACATCAGAATCTGGAGAATAAATCTCACATTTGCACTTTTCTGGGGCTTCATCCAGTACCTCATTGTTCTGTATGAATATCTGAGAAGGGATGCCTGCCTTGAAAATATCTTTAAGATATTCGATAAGGTTTTGAAAAATATGAAATCTATCTGCTACCTGAAGACAGTTAGGCAGCACCTCCTTTATTGCACTTGCATATGCACCAGCCCTGTCCCTCGCTACTGTATTTACCATGGGATGGTTCTTTAGCCATTTCTTCAGCTCCTTTCCATCCCTGCCGTTTAAAAGAGCAACCAAATGGTGATCGTTGCCATCATAAATAACAGTATGATATGTTTGTCCTTTCCTAAGACATACATCATCAACACCAATTATTTTGATATTAGAATCGTCTTCAGTTCTTATATGGTTTAGTATTCTGTTAACGGAGTCATGGCTTACCATAATACCCATCTCCCTGCAGATAAGAGCTGCGGTGATGTCACTGCAGAATATTGATAGCGATAAAATGATAATGTTGATGATATCCGACCTGTGCTGATTATGACGGACATTATCCAATTCTTCAGTAAAAGTATTCACAGGGCAGTCTTTGTTCAAGCATTTGTATCTATTTAGTTCAATATGAGCATATGTTGTCATACTTTGAATAGGCATCCACTGTGGATGACGAAAGCCTTTTCCATGAACAATACTGCTTTCTTCTCCACAATGAGGACAGATGCTGGAGGAGGAATGAGACCTAAGGTATATGTGAACCCTTTTCCTTCCATAATCCACAGCTGGTTTCTTATCAGGATTAATCTCAAGAACAGAGCCAAACATCAGTTCTGTGATATCTTTTATCTTTATACTGCTGGAAATGGATTCCCTGTCACGTTTAGGAAGAGTCATTTCAGCCATAACACTCACCTGTATCTGCGTAACAGCGACTCAGACAATGTACCACGCTGTTTAATGACTGCTTCAACTTCTGCAAGGGCCTTCATCTCCTCTGATAAATAATTTCTGATTATTTCTTCAAGCTCTTCAATCCTTTTATCCTTGGTCTGAATTTCCTTCTGAGCCTTTTCATACAAGAGTTTGTAGTTCTCCTTATTCTCCGTTTTCCCTTTTCTTCCTTTTGGTGTAGTAGGAATCATTTCTCCAGACACAGGATCTATTTTCCCAATGAGTTTTCTCTTGCTGCGAGACTGCTTCTTTTCCTTATCCCAGTAGTTTTCGATAACTTCATAAACGTAAGTTACACCATTCTGTTTATTGTAAGACTTTGATATTGACACGATGACCTCCTTATATAGCTAATATAAATATATTATAGCCCTATTATTTCTGCAAGCTAATTATATGGCTATATAGATAATTAGCCCGTGTTTTTATAGCAAAAAAAAAGAAGACACATGAAAATATGTCTCCTCTAATTCCCGCCACTATTCCCTTACTTTGCGTAAGAACCTGCAAGAATACTTAGTGGCGATTATTTTTGTCCTTATTTCTTATTGTAAATCCTAGCATTATCGCTGAAATTACTAAACCAAAAAGCAATATTATCAAACTAATTATCTCATAATCTGACATATCAGTCACTCCTCTAGATAAAATCTATGGTGGTAAGACCTCCATGCCGTCAGAGCGACATGGAGTGATGGGCTGCCTGCCGTTTCGAATCAAGCCACAAGATAATAGACATAATCAATAGAATTTTATTGTTTCAAAGCTAAAAAACTATAGTTAATTTCAATTGAATTGTGAAAGAAATTTCAGAGTTTTTATTAGCAATATTACTTAGATTTTCATTATTCTATTTAATCTCACATGACAAACATTAATATATAAATGTTTGTCATCTATGTGATGTATATCTGTAAATAGAAACTCATTTAAAGTATTATTATAAAATGAATAAGATTATTATTCAGAGATTAATATCTTTACAATTTCACCAACATACATTGTATGAAAATCTTTCTTTGGATAGACTTTCTCTACCATTTCTTTTTCAATAAACCCTTTTTCAATTATCTCTTGGGTATAGATTTTTCTGCAAATGAAAACTAAATCAGCTTCTGCAAAATATGTTGTGCCATAGTCAAATACAGGAGTAAATCCAACTTCCTTAACCTTATCACTATCACGCCCTGAATGACTTCCAAGGTATCCTAAAGCTTTATGATACTTCTCTGGAAAATGGGATAGAGTAAAATACTCTTGGCTATCCATAAACTCTTTTGTATAACGACTTGGACGTACATAACTAATAATAGTTGGTAAATTACTTTTATTTCCACTATCCCAAATAGAACCAATGTGTCCCCAAGATATAGTCATCGTATTATACCCTGATAATTCATCTCCAGCTGTAAGAGCCATCCAATCCTTACCAAAAATTGTATATGGATTTATTTTCAAATCCTCAATTAATACTTCCTTCATATTATTTCTCCAGTTAATAAGTATAATACCTTTTAGCTAATTCTTAATATTTGAATCATTATTCCCCTAATAATGAGTTTTAATAATTCTTCACTCTTATCACCTGCTGTTTCCTTTAGATATAACATAGTGAAATAAACAGCATGGAGAGATGAGGATACTGTCTCTACTGTAATACCATCTTTAAGAGGTAAAAACCTCATTAGCTTAGCACTCATATTTCTATCTTCTTCAAGATGCTTTATTATCCTTTCTTCAGGAAGTCGTTGAGAAATTAAAGTAACATCTTCTTGGCTAATTGTTGCAAGTAATGGATGCTCATCCACCATCTTATAAAAACTATAAATTAATTCGGTAGCACTATCAGGATTAATTGAGGATGGATTAACTTTTGATATTTGCTCAAATATTGCCTTCTCCATTTTTTCATGCTCACTTTCTAGAACCTCAAAGAGAAGCTCTTCCTTTGTATCATAAAAAAGATAAAAGGTTCCTTTAGGTATCATCGCACTTTTGACAATGGCATCAATTGTAGTATGTCTTACTCCATTTCTTATCATCAAACTTGCAGCGGCTTTCCTAATCCGTTCCTTAATTATATTTCTCTCTCTTTCATTAAATGCTCTTGGCATGTTAATTCCTTTTGACTATTTTAACATTAATAGTCAAATATTATTTAAGAAATCCTTATATTGTCAAGATTAATTTAAATATTTTCCATAAACATAATTGTCTATATATCATTAAATAGATATATTTTTATCTAGTAATAAGGAGTTATTAACAAAAATGACATTAAGAGAAAAATATGGTGAATGGGGTATAATCCTTGGCGCTACAGAAGGTGTTGGAAAAGCTTTTGCTGAAAAGATTGCATCAGAAGGAATGAGTGTAGTTCTTGTTGGTAGAAGAGAGGAAATGCTCAAAGAACTTGGAAAATCTATCCATGAGAAATATGGCGTAGACTATAAAGTAATTAGAGCTGACTTTGCTCAATCAGATTGCACAGACAAAATCTTCGAAGAAACAAAAGATTTAGACATGGGCTTCATGAGCTATGTAGCTTGCTTCCATACTTTTGGTAAGTTACAGGATACACCATGGGAAAAGCATGAACAGATGATTAACGTAAACGTTCTTACATTCTTAAAGTGTTTCTACCACTACATGGGTATTTTTGCAAAACAAGATCGTGGTGCAGTAATTAACGTTTCTTCATTAACAGGAATTAGTAGCTCACCTTATAATGCTCAGTATGGTGCAGGAAAAGCTTATATTAAGAAGTTAACTGAAGCAGTTGCTGGCGAGTGTGAAAAGACTAATGTAGATGTTGAAGTAATTACACTTGGAACAACAATTACACCAAGCTTACTTAACAACCTTCCTGGTGGTCCAGCTGGTGAAGCTGTAATGAAGGCAGCTATGACTCCTGAAGCTTGTGTAGAAGAGGCTTTTGCTAATCTTGGTAAATCTTTATCAGTTATCGCTGGAGAACACAACAAAGCGAACGTACATAATTGGAAAGCTAATAAAACTGAAGATGAGTACATTCGTTACATGGGATCTTTCTACGAAAGATAAAATTCTAAGGCTCGGGCTCAAAACCCGAGCTTCTTTTTTTTAATTAAATAGGTGCTCCAAGCCTAAACCTTTTATTATTACAACTATTTCCTTTGATCTAGAACAACCAAACTTTTGAAGTAAAGTTCTGATTTGAGACTTTACAGTCGAAAGCTCAACATTTCTTTGTGAGGCTATCTCACGAACCTTCATATCCAATAAAAAACAGTGAATTAAATCCTTTTCAGTAGGAGTAAGCGAACTAATGTGCTTGATAAAGTAAAGTAGATTTTGTTCTGATTGTCTTAATCTTTTATACTCACACATTACAATATTTCTTACTCTATCATCTAGCTGTGGTTTATTGTTATATACAGCATCAATATGCTCCTTTATCTCTTGAGCTGACACTCCTTTAACAATAAAATCCTCTGCACCAGTTGCAAATGCCGTCATAATCATTTCATCACTATCGTGACTAGTTAAATAAATAATCTTTGCATCCTTATATTTATCTAAAATAGCTTCAGCAGCTTTAATCCCTGAATCAGATTCCTCCATCTCAATATCCATAAGTACAATATCGATAGACTCATCATATTCATTTACAGCATCAAGAGCGGAAGAAACACATTTGGAAACACAATAACCAAGGCTCTCAAGATTTTCTTTTAAATCCTCACGAAGAATATCAAAATCATCTGCAATCATTAGCTTTATCATTCTTTTTGCAAGCCTCCTCTGATACGACCATATCTAGGTAATAGAATTTGGAATACAGTTCCCCCACCCTTTCTATCTTCAAATCGAATTGAACCTAAATGGCTATTCACTATTTTTCTGGTATAGTACATACCTATTCCCCAATTAGAAGAACTATTCTTTGAAGAATAAAAAGGTTCCCAAATCTTTTTTCTTAATGATTTTGGTATTCCAGGACCTCTATCTAGAATAGAAATAGAAATCCATAGACGTTCAATCTTAACCTCTACTTCTATTTTACCTTTTTGTTTCATGGCTTCCCAACCATTAATGATAATATTAGATATTGCTTCAGCTAATTCAAAAGAGGAAGCCAAAATAAGTATATTCTTATCATAAGATAATACTTCAACACAAAGATCACTGTGAGAGGAATAGGATAATTCTAAAGCTTTATTAATTACGCTTTCCAAAGAAACTAATGATAACTTTATTGTTTGCTCTCTTAGTGTAGAGTATAAGCGTTGCATCCTAGTAATTAGGTTATCATTTAATGCTTTTAAATTTTCTATATCAGATCCTTCTACACCACTTTTTTCGAGTCTTGAGATTAATACGCGGCTTGCAAGTAGTTCGTTTTTTGTGCCATGCACAAACGCACTAACACCAACACTTGCAGCCTTAGCTTTTTGTTTTAAAACAACTTCTTCTCTTTCTTGGTCTAAGATAGTACTCATGTATTTAATCAAAGAAATAAAGCCAATAATAGAACATAAGATAGAAAGAACCATTACAATAAAATATAAAGGTGTACTTAAACCACTATTAATATACCATAGTCCCAACATCCACATGTAATCATTACGATAGAATAGATAAATTTGTGCTGGATCTTGTGGTGCATATAATGAATATATTATAGCAACTGAAGCAAGCAATAATATCTTTGGAATAAATCGTCTTCTAAAGAATAAACTTGTAATTGAAAAGTATTCATACACCATGATAAAGAGCGCAATGATGATGTATAAAAATATCCAACAGCGAGAGCCATAGACAAATGCTTTAAGAATTATATTATTCTTGCTTACTAAAGATTCAAATATTTTAGGAATGTATAAAACTAGTGATATTATAGGTAAAACAGCAAATATATAGGCTTTTTTCCTCATTCTAACAGCAAAATCAAAGTAAGAGAAATCAAGAGCGTTAATAATTAATATTAAAGGAAATATAAAGCGGCCAAGAGCAACTAAATATCCTAATTGACCAAGTGTTAATGGCAGGTATTGCATTATATTTCTTATCGAAGAAAAGCCAAAGAGTAAAAGAGATGTTTCATTAGCAATACCACCCTTTTTGGCAACATAAATTAAAATAGATGTAATAAACAAAGCAAGAGATGCTGTCATTAAAAAGATTAATAAAGACCTTCTATTTCTTGCAAAACAAAGAAAGATAATTGAGGAGAGAACCATTAAAATGATAACAATAAGTAACATTTGAACCTCCTCTAAAAGAAATACCGCAGGTCGCCCTGCGGTAGATTTATCAGAAAATTAATCACTTTGCTGCATCAAGCATTACATCAAATAATACGTAATCTGAAATCTTAGCATCCTGATTTACAGCTGAACCAAAGCCTTTCTTCTGTACTTCATAGAGCTTATTAATTGTACCATCGTTAATTTGAGAAATCAATTCAGCACTTGTAATCCATTCAGCATCACCACGCTGTGCATATGCTGTATCAAATCCTGTACCTGTTACTTTTGCAACCCATTCAGCTACCTGCTTGTAGTTGTTTGAATCAGCTCTATAATCCATACCAGCATATAAAGCCTTAGTGAATCTTACGAGAAGGTCTCTATTATCAGCACTCCACTTCTTCATTACAATCCAAGAAGCAACAGAAGCACTTCTGTCTGAGAATGAAAGGTTATTAGCAACTACTACTGCATCAGAACCAAGAGCATCAATAACTGTGAATGAAGATGGTGACCAAGTTGCACATGCATCAAGAGAACCAGAAACCATAGCTGTTGTTAAAGCTGAAGCATCCATTTCATAACCCTTGATATCATTCATTGTTAAGCCTGCACCTTCTAAAGCCCAAAGAAGAATCTGCTCTGATGATGTACCTGATGCATAACCAACCTTTTTACCCTTAAGAGAAGCTACATCTGTAACACCCTTTGACTTGCTACCTACGATAGCATCACCATTACCAACGTGTGAGAAAGCGAAGATATCTGCTTTACCGTTGATACAAAGCTTATGTGCACCATGTCCAATATATCCGATATCAATTGAACCAGATTCCATCGCTGAGATAATTGTAGGACCATCAGCAAACTCAAAGAGTTCTACTTTGATTCCTTGTTCCTCGAAAGCACCTGTATTCATTGCAGAAACAAGAGTACAAAGTGATGCATAGTTTGACATATATGCAACACGAACTGTGTCTAACTGCTTAGCTGAAGAAGTTGTTTCAGCAGCACCGTTTGCAAATACACTTGTCATTGCAATAAGAGCAATCATTAAGATAGCAATAGCTTTTTTCATTTTTTCTCTCCTTTTTTTATTTCCTGACCTCAAGGTATTCCTGATATACCTGTGACCAAATTAAATTCTTTAACTCTAAAAATCTTGGGCTCATCTTAGTCTCCTGATTTCTAGGATATGGGATATCAACATCAACAATATTCTTAATTCTACCTGGGCGAGCAGACATTATTACTACTCTCTGTCCAAGAATTAATGCTTCATCAACATCATGGGTGATAAAGAAACATGTCTTTTGTTCCTTTTCCCAAGTATCAAGAAGCTCTTGCTGAAGCTGAGTTCTTGTTTGAGCATCAAGTGCACCAAATGGTTCATCCATTAAAAGTACTTCAGGATTAGCCGCATATGCTCTTGCAATTGCAACACGTTGCTTCATACCACCAGAAAGTTCTTTAGGATAGTGGTTCTCAAACTTCTCAAGATCTACCATCTTGATATATTTTCTTGCAATCTTTTCAGCTTCTTCACCCTTAATCCCTTTCATATTTAAAGGGAACATAACGTTCTTTAAAACTGTGAGCCAAGGGAAAAGAGCATATTGCTGGAAAACAACACCTCTTTCTGGACCTGTACCTTTAATAGGCTTGCCGTTACAAGTAATAATACCACTAGTTGGCTCTAAAAGACCTGCAAGGATATTTAACAGTGTTGATTTACCGCATCCAGAAGGACCAACTACTGTAACAAACTCATTATCCTTGATATCAAGATTAACTCCATTAAGAGCAACTACTTCACCAGTACGTCCCATATATGTCTTTTTGACATTTTCAATATGGACTTTTATATCTCTCTCTTTTCCTGCCATCCTGTAAGCTTCCTTTCGAGCAATTTGATAATCTTCTCAA